>CAZELU010000044.1:0-3202 GCA_964513215.1 uncultured Bifidobacterium sp. | reverse complement strand
TCAGGTTCCGTAGCCGAAACCGAGGTCGGGTGCGGTGAGCATGGGCACGAACGGAATGCCACGCTCGGCCGCCATCGCTCCGCAGGTGCCTCCACGATCGACGATCACCGTGATCAGAACCGGAATCGCGCCGAAGCCTTCCACCACGTCGACGGCTTCCATGATGCTCGTGCCTCGTGTGACGGTGTCCTCGGTGATCACCACGCGATCGCCCGGCTGCAGAGCTCCGGCCACCCGACCAGTGACGCCATGATCCTTCGATTCCTTGCGCACGCTGAAACTGCGCAGTTCGCGACCACGGGTGGCCGCAACTGCCGCGATGCCGAAGGCAACCGGATCAGCTCCCATCGTGAGTCCTCCGATGGCGGTGGCGTCAGCGGGCAACAGCGACAAGGCCACATCGGCCACCAACACGATGCCGTCGGGACGACACGCGGTCTGCTTGGTGTCGAGGAACCACGTGCTCTTCGCCCCTGACTTCAAGGTGAAGTCACCCGTCTTCAACGAGTGAGCGAGCACGTGCTGCCGCAAGGCATCACGCGCCGGGTCGAGAGCAGGCAGATTCGTGCTCATACGTCGGGCAATTGGTCGAACACTCGGTCGACGTGGACGAGCGAACGTCGCAAATCGAAGGCTTCGTCGAGAACCGAGGCCGGAACCTGCTTGAGTCGTGGGTCGGCCTCGAGAACCGAGCGGAACTGTTCGCCTCGCGACCACGACGCCGACGACGCTTCTTGAACAACTCGGTAGGCGTCGTCTCGAGACATGCCGCTCTTCACGAGGGCCAGCAACACCGGCTGACTGAACACCAGACCACGAGTGGCGTTGAGGTTCTCGCGCATACGTTCGGCGTGAACCTGCAGGCCTTCGAGAAGACGGCGGAGTCGGTGCACCATGTAATGAGTGAGGAGCGACGAGTCGGGAAGAACGATGCGCTCGACCGAACTGTGCGAGATGTCGCGCTCGTGCCACAACGCGACGTCCTGAAGAGCGGCCTGAAGATTTCCGCGCAACACCCGCGCGAGCCCGCTGATGGTCTCGGCCGAGATGGGATTGCGCTTGTGTGGCATGGCTGACGAGCCCTTCTGGCCCGCCTTGAATCCCTCTTCGACTTCACGAACCTCGGTGCGCTGCAGGTGTCGCAATTCGACCGCGATCATTTCGCAGGTCGCGGCCAGCGAGGCACACGCCCACAGGTACTCGGCGTGTCGATCACGCGCGATCACTTGCGTGGCCGGCACGGCAACGAGTCCGAGCTTCTCGGCAACCGTGGCCTCCACGCGCGGGTCGATGTTCGAATAGGTACCGACGGCACCCGACAACTTGCACACTGCGACGGCCTCACGCGCTCGGCGCAAACGCTCGCGATCGCGATCGACCTGCAACGCCCAGAGCGCGACCTTCATTCCGAACGTGGTGGGTTCGGCGTGAACACCATGGGTACGGCCGATCATGACGGTTCCGCGGTGGCGCTGTGCGATCGACACGAGGGTTCGAACGAGTTGAGTCGACGCGTCGATGAGCAGGTCGGAGGCATCGCGCAGCATCCAGCACCAGGCGGTGTCGACGATGTCGCTCGACGTGAGGCCGTAGTGGATCCACGAACTCTCCGGACCACCGATTCGTGTCTGCACCACATCGACGAACGCCGCAACGTCGTGGTCGGTGACGCGCTCGCGTTCGAGCACGGCGTCGATGAAAGCCGTGTCGACTTGAGGCGCTCGCGCACGACAGGCCGACGCATCGGCCGCCGGGACGACCCCGAGCGACGCATGCGCCTCGGTGGCGAGTAGTTCGATCTCGAGCCAACGTCCGAATCGCGATTCGTCGGAGAAAACCTGCTCCATTTCGGGCAGCGAATAACGAGGAATCATGTCGAGGCTCCGTCCCACTGCAGCACCGCATCGCGCTCGGGGCCCACGCCCACGATGCGGACCGGAACACCGACTTGCTGTTCGACGAGTGCGACGAACCGGCGGGCGGCGTCGGGTAGTTCAGCAGCGGTCCGACATCCGCTGATGGTTGTCTGCCAGCCCGGCAGTGTTTCGTACACCGGTTCCACTCGCGCCAGTAGATCACTTCGATCGGGATAGGCGGTGCATTCCCGGCCGTCGAGTCGATAGCCGACGCACACCTTCACTTCGTCGAAGGTGTCGAGCACATCGAGTTTGGTGAGCGCGATCTCGGTGAGGCTGTTCACCCGCACCGCATGACGCAACATCACGCAGTCGATCCAACCGGTACGGCGGCGGCGTCCGGTCACCGTGCCGAACTCGCGGCCGATGTCGACCAGAGCTTCGCCCTTGGCGTCGAGCAACTCGGTGGGGAACGGACCCGAACCCACGCGAGTGGTGTAGGCCTTGGTGATTCCGACAATGCGATCGAGCAGACGAGGCCCGAGGCCCGAACCAGCCGACGCTCCGCCGGCGGTGGGGTTCGACGACGTCACATACGGATACGTGCCGTGATCGAGGTCGAGGAACGTGGCCTGCGCCCCTTCCAACAGCACGGTCTCGCCCGATTCAACCGCGGCGTGCAGTAAGTCGACGGTGTCGGCCACGTACGGGGCCAACCGGCGTCCGAGCACGCTGAACTGGTCGACGACGGAGTCGACGTCGATGGGCTCACCGCCAGCCGCGAGCAGATCGGCGTTGGCGTCGACGGCGCGAGCACGAAGTGCCGTTGCGAACCCGGCCGCGTCGAGCACGTCACCAGCGCGGATGCCGACACGCCGCGCCTTGTCGGCGTAGGCCGGCCCGATTCCCTTCAGCGTCGTGCCGATCTTGCTGTCGCCCCGCTGCGTTTCGAGCAGCGCATCGAACGCCTGATGCCACGGGAAGATGAGGTGAGCCTGACTCGACACACGCAGACGCGTGCACGAGACACCGCGCGCTTCGAGCCGGTCGATCTCGCTGAACAACGTCGGGAGATCGACCACGACTCCGTTACCGATCACCGGAGTCACGTGGTCGTACAGGACTCCGGACGGAATCAACTGAAGGGCGTACTTCTCGGAACCCACCACCACGGTGTGGCCGGCGTTGTGTCCACCCTGATAGCGAGCGACCACCGAATGATCACGTGCGAGCAGGTCGATGACCTTCGCTTTGCCCTCGTCACCCCATTGGGCACCCACGACCACGGTGACCGGCATGTTCACGCTCCTTCACGACTGGAACGTGATGTGACTGTACTCGCTCGT
>CAZELU010000043.1:0-16024 GCA_964513215.1 uncultured Bifidobacterium sp. | reverse complement strand
CGCACGACCATGGCGCACTTCGCGTGCGTCTTCAAACCCACGAGTCCGTACACGACGTGCACACCCGCGCGTTCGAAGGCTTTGGCCCATGTGACGTTCACAGCTTCGTCGAAACGCGCCTTCAACTCGACCAACACGGCGACCTGCACACCACGTTCGGCAGCACGGATGAGGTGTCGCGCGATCGGGCTGTCGCCACTCGTGCGGTACAGGGTCATCTTGATGCTCTGCACTCGGGGATCGTCGGCGGCCTGCGATAGGAACTCTTCGACCGAACTCGCGAAACTCTCGTAGGGATGATGGACGAGGAGCGCTCGCTCGCGAACTACAGAAAAGATCGAACGCTCGTCGTTCTCGGCGGCGGCGAGGCGACCGGCCGTGACCGGAACCCACGGATCATCCTTCAGATCGGGTCGGTCGATGGCGTGCACCTGCCACAAACAGGTCAGATCGAGGGGACCGCGCACCCACGTGACGTCGTCGCGATGCAATTCGAGTTCGTCGAGCAACAAGTCGACCACGGCGGGCGACGCGCTCTCTTCGACTTCGAGGCGAACGGCCCGACCGAAACGGCGGCGACGCAACTCGGTTTCGACCGCAGCCAACAGATCGTCGGCGTCTTCGTCCTCGAGCGTCAGGTCGGTGTTGCGAGTGACGCGAAAGGCGACCGCGTCGGCGATTTCCATTCCGGGGAACAACGAACCGATGTGTGTCTCGATGATCACGTCGACGGGAACGAAGCGTTCGCCACCGGGCAACGCGAGCAGGCGTGGAAACACCGTCGGCACTTTCACGCGGGCGAAGCGCTCGTCACCGGTCTTCGGATCGCGCACCATCACCGCGAGACTGAGAGCCAGATTCGACACGTACGGGAACGGGTGAGCCGGGTCGACCGCGAGAGGTGTGAGAACTGGGAAGATTCGCTCGTCGTAGTAATCGCGCGCGAATGCTCGCTCGGATTCGGTGAGATCGGCCCACGTGCAGATCGCGATGCCGTGCGAACGCAGGGCCGGCTCGACGTGTTCGAGGAAGATCGACTGCTGACGCGCCGCCAACTCGGCCACACGCAGCACCACACGATCGAGTTGACGCGATGGGGTGAGTCCATCGGGCAACGGAACCGACACGCCCGCCGCCTGCTGATCGCGCATGGCGGCCACCCGAACCTGAAAGAACTCGTCGAGGTTGGACGCGAAGATGGCGAGGAACTTGGCCCGCTCGAGCAGTGGCACACCGGGTTCGGTGGACATGCTCAGAACGCGCTCGTTGAAGTCGAGCCAGCTCAGTTCGCGGTTGACGAAGCGATCAGGTGACCCCGCGTCCATGTGATCAGCGTACGGTCGAAGCCGAACAGGCGTGCCCGGCAGACAGGCGGTTCACCAGAAATTCAGCGCACCGAGCGTGCGCCAACCCTCAGACGGCTTCTTCGTCGAAGCCGAGATCCCACTCGACCGTGATGTTCTCGCGCTCGGCATCGCGCATGATGCGCTCGCGATTGCGCTTGAACTGCGGGTCGTTGTACGGCAACAGCACCAGGCGAGCCAGAGCCCGGGTACGGAACTCCTCCACCAGGGCGCGATCGCCGTAATCGCCCACCACGTCCCAGTGCGGCGACACCGGGCCGAGGAACACCACGCGGACGTGGGCTCGGGGCGGTTCGTTGGTCACTTGGACGTCGGACATCGGTTCTCCTTCGGGCCTTCACAAAAGTGCAGGTCGCGAACACGCTACCGGCGGGCTCGGGATGTGGAAACGGACACAAACGTCCTGTTCAGGGCGTCCTGACTGGAACCCGACACATCCGACTGCTTGACTGGCCGTGGCCGGGAACTCGGGGCCGAGGGAGAACGTCAAAACCCTCGGAGCCGATCGAACGGCTTCTCAGCGGGCGAAGCGGGCGGAAACCAACTTCGCACAAGGAGACAACGAAATGACTGAGACCAACGGCCTCGAACACCTCATCGACGAGGACTCCGCGACCGCCTGGATGGCGCGGGGTGCCTGTCGTGCGTACCCGCCCAACATGTTCTTCCCGAGCGATGGCGTCGGAGTCGACCGGGCACGCAAGATCTGCGCCACCTGTCCGGTCAGCGCTCCGTGCCTCGAGTACGCCCTCGACAACCACATCGATCACGGTGTGTGGGGAGGTTGCTCCGAGCGCGAGCGACGCCGCATCGCCAAGCGTCGACGCCTCACGCTGCACACGGCCTGACGCCGTACTTCACGGCCCTCGAGGCCGTGTTCGATACCGGCCGACTACTTGTCGGCGGGCTGATCGGAGTCGGGCTTCGAGCCGTCGGCCAAGCCCTTCTTGAACTCCTTCTGGGCCTGACCCAGATTGCGCGCCAACTTGGGGATCTGCGATCCACCGAAGAGCACGAGGATCACCACGAGAACCACGATCACTTCGGGTCCATCAAACAAGCCAGCGAACATGGGGTCAGGCTAGCACTGCCCCAGCCGAAGGTTTCCTCGGCGCCCGGACGGTTTCCCACCCCGCCCTGTCGCTCCTGGCCCGCGCGCGGCCTGGCAAAGTGACCCCGTGCTCGAATGCGTGGTGAACGTGAGCGAGGGCCGCGACAGCGAGGTCCTGGCCCGACTCGAAGCCGCCTGCGGTCACGATCTGCTCGACCGTCACTCCGATGCTCATCACCATCGCAGTGTGTTCACACTCGTGGGTGAGGACGCTCCGCGCCGTCTCACGCGCGCGGCTGTCGAGTTGCTCACGATTCATACGCACGACGGTGTTCACCCACGACTCGGAGTGGTTGACGTCGTGCCGTTCGTGCCTCTCAATGATTCGACCATCGACGACGCGCGCCGTGCCCGCGACGAGTTCGCGTACTGGGTCGCCCACGAGTTGCATCTGCCAGTGTTCGTGTACGGGCCACTTCAATCGGGCGAGACGCAACTTCCCGACATTCGACGCACCGCATGGATCGAACGACGTCCCGATCTCGGACCGACCACACCACACGCCACAGCCGGTTCGGTGTGCGTTGGTGCGCGCGAATTGCTCGTCGCCTACAACGTCTGGCTCGATCGATCAGTCGATCGTGACATGTTGAAACGAATCGCTGACGATGTCCGCGGAGACGGCATCAGAACACTGCCACTCGTACTCGACGGACGTCCTCAAGTGAGCATGAACCTCGTCGAACCGATGCGTGTGGGCCCCGATGTCGCATTCGATCGCGTGATCACGTCGTGCGAAGCACATGGTGTACGCGCCGACTACGCCGAACTGGTGGGCCTGCTTCCACGTGCGATCGTCGAACGAATCGACGTTCAGCGTTGGCAACGGCTCGACGTGTCGTTGGACAGAACGATCGAAGCGCGACTCGAACGCGCGCGTTGATCAGGCGGTGGCGGTGCGACGACCGGCCTGGGCGCGCTGACGACGCAGACGGCGACGCTCACGCTCGGAGAGGCCACCCCAGATACCGAACTTCTCGCCGTTGACGAGCGCGTACTCGAGGCATTCGTTGCGAACGACGCAGCCGCGGCAGACCTCCTTGGCCTCGCGGGTGGAAGCCCCCCGCTCGGGGAAGAAGAGGTCGGGATCGACGCCGAGGCAGTTCGCCTCGTCCTGCCAGTTCTGCTCGTTCTCACTCATGCGGCTGCCTCGCCATCTCGGCCTGACGGCCGTTTTGCCGACGCCCCTGGACGCCGGAACTACATCCATGTCATTCTGGCTCGTCACAGGCGATATGTGCAAGGGGAAACTTTACGAAAGCCCAGCCTGTGGGCCTGAGCGATCCGCGACACGGGCGGGACGGCGTGTTACCGGGGGTCGAAATACGGGTTGTGGGCGGGCTGCCCCGACCGCCAGCGAGCCACCGTGGCCGGCACGTCAGCGTCCGCCATCGACTGCCCACCCTGGCGCAGAGCGGTGAGCGTCGCTTCCCGGTTGTTCCGGTACACCGCCGATGCGTTCTGGGCCAGCGGATTCACCCACACCGCCACGATGACGGCGTATTTCCGCAGGTCAGAGGCAGAAAATCGCTCGGCGGCGAAGGCCGCCACTCCCTCGGCCACACCGGCCTGAGCGGCGCCCCACGTGAGCTCACCGTGGTGGTCGCCGGCGATCGTCGCCTTGTTCACGAACAGCGTGGGCGGCTCGCAGGGCACACCAGGCTCGTACACGCACAGGAAGGGAGTGTGGCCGGGCGTCGGTGTCGCCAGGGCGGTGGCCAAGGCCGTGCCCACCGGGCCATCTCGATGACCGAGAAGAGTATTGATGTGCGCGGCGTCGGCACCCGATCCGCTGAATCCCTCGCCGATTTCCACGGTGCTCACGACGCGGCTCCGGCGGGTAAGCGCCCGTAGCGCGACAACTTCAGTGCCTCGGACGAATCGGTCCCGGGTTTGGTGTCGTACGCCAACAACGCCACGTAGCGCGGTGTCGGACCTTCGATGGTGGTGACGCGGTGCATGCTCCAGCGACCGTTGAACAGCATGAGGGTTCCGGGGGTCATCGGTTCGGTTCTCACGAGGTGCGGCGCGCGGTCGTCGAGGACGGCCGCCACTGCGTCGTAGTTCGGCTCGTCGGCAGTGCGGAGTTGCTTCGCGTTGTCGAAATCGCCGCCTCGATCGGATGACTGCAACGCGAGCGACACCACGAAGTCGGCCATGTCGAAGTGCCAACACAGTGCGTCACCGTCGCGCATGACCGACAGATTGAGCGCGCCGAACGGATCGGCGTATCGGTGCATCACGTCGAGACCCAAACAACGGCGCACGAAGTCGAGCATCGGATCCCACTCGTACAGGCGACGCAACGCACTGTCGGTCGGGAATTGGTCGTACGCCACCACCTCGACCTGACTGTGCACGAGGGTGCGCTGGGGGTGGCCTTCGGGGTACGTGGCATCGGGTTGCGTGAGATACGGAGTGGACGACGAATGCGACCGGAAAGCGAGTGACTCGAGCCGACGGGCCTCGTCGACCATCACGTTCACGGCCGCCGCGGTGAGGAAACCCGGCAGTACGCACACACCCTCGCTCCCGAACTGGGTGCGACACGACGCGACGAGTGCATCGTCGTCCAGCGAGTACCGAGAACCGTCGATCATCTCGGCCGGGGTCATGGGCGAAGAGTAGCGGCCCGAGGCGATGGCCTACTCTCGGTGCATGCCCATTCACTTGAGAGCCGAGAACGGCGACTATGCATCCGCAGTTCTGTGTCCGGGAGACCCGCGACGCGCCAAGTACATCGCCGAGACGTTCTTCGATCCGGGCGCTCGCTGCGTCAACGAGGAGCGCGGCATGCTCGGGTACACCGGTACTTACAAAGGAAAGCCCATCAGCGTGCAGAGCACCGGCATGGGTACACCGAGCGCCGGCATCGTCTTCGAAGAACTCGTGATGCTCGGCGCGACGCGCCTCATTCGCGTCGGCACCTGCGGCGGACTGCAGACCCATCTGCAGATGGCCGACACGGTCATCGCGGTCTCGGCGTCGGCCGACGATCGCACGCCGATTCGCTATGCGGGCATGGAGGGTTACGCACCCACCGCGGCATTCGCGTTGGTGGAAACGGCGGCCCGACTCAGCCGCGAGGTGAGCGACCGCGTATTCGTTGGTCCGGTGGTCACCAGTGGTTTGTTCTACGACCCCGACACCACGTCGTTCGATCGCTGGAGGTCTCTCAAGCATCTCGGCGTCGAAATGGAAGCGTCGATGCTCTACACCATCGCGGCAGTCAAGGGCGTGGAAGCGCTGGCGATGATGACAGTGAGCGACGTGCTCGCACCCGATGCATCACCTGTTCGCATCACCGACGACGACTTGAAGAAGGGCGTCGATCAGATGATGCGTATCGCCTGCGACGTCGCGATCTCCTGAGCGAGACGTCGGCTAGATGAGGCCGAGGTCGCGCACGGCCTGACGCTCGTCGGCCAGTTCGGCGTTCGATGCGTCGATCTTGCCGCGGCTGAAGTCGTCGATGTCGAGACCCTGGACGATCGAGTACTGGCCGTCCTTGCACACGCACGGGAACGACGAGATGAGCCCCTCGGGCACGCCGTAACTGCCATCGCTCGGGATGGCCATGCTCACCCAGTCACCAGGAGCGGTACCGAGGTGCCACGAACGGATGTGATCGACCGCGGCGTTGGCCGCCGAAGCCGCCGACGACAAGCCACGAGCCTCGATGATGGCGGCGCCGCGCTTGGCCACGGTGGGGATGAAGGTTCCCTCGACCCAGGCATGATCGTTGACAGCCTGATACGCGTTCTTGCCGCCGACTTCGCAGTGGAACAAGTCGGGGTACTGGGTTGCGCTGTGGTTGCCCCAGATGGTCATCTTCTTCACGGCCGTCACCGGCTGGTTCAACTTCTGCGCGATCTGCGTGACCGCACGGTTGTGGTCGAGACGCGTCATCGCGGTGAAACGTCCGGCGTCGAGACCCTTGGCGTTCTGCTGAGCGATGAGTGCGTTGGTGTTGGCCGGGTTGCCCACAACGAGCACCTTCACGTCACGCTTTGCGCTCCGCGCGAGAGCTTCACCCTGCGGCTTGAAGATGCCACCGTTCGCACTCAGGAGATCGGCGCGCTCCATACCTGCCTTGCGCGGCATCGCACCCACGAGCAGAGCGACATCGGCATCACCGAACGCCTTGTCGGCATCATCGGTGCCCACCACTCCCGCGAGCAACGGGAACGCGCAGTCGTCGAGTTCCATCTTCACGCCCTCGAGGGCCTTGAGCGCCGGAGTGATTTCCAGCAACTGCAGGATCACCGGGGTGTCGGGGCCGAGCATGGCGCCCGAGGCGATACGGAAGAGGAGGCTGTAGCCGATCTGGCCAGCAGCTCCGGTGACGGCAACACGTACGGGGGTAGTCATGGGCCGAGATCGTACGCCCGCACATGGGCCAACCCGAAAGTCAGCCGAGCGCTTGACGAATCTGCTCGGTGTAGTACGTCACGCCGTCGCGGTCGAGATGGACCCCGTCACCGGCGAAACACTCCCCCTGACAGAGTTCGGACACCAACTGCCAGTCGAGAACCACCACGTTGGGGTACTTCTCGGGCAGAGCGCGAATCTTGGCGTTGTTCGAGTTCGTCCAGCCGCGTTCGACCCGGGTGGTGAGCACCACGACACGTGGAACGTCGGCCACCGCGTTCATGAGAACGTCGAGGGTCTCCTGGCTGATCGGACCGTTGGTACCGAGGTGCACCACGGCCTTGTCCATCGTGACTCCGAGATCCTTCAACTGCACGAAGATCTCGGCACCGATCTTTCCCTGACGATCTTCGATGGCATCGACCACCCAGCCTTCGTCGGCCATTGCCCGCGCAGCGCCTTTCATGACCGAGTCGCCGAGAGCGAACACTTCGTATCGCGGCGGCACGAACGACGTGGTCGGTGCGTCACTCGATCCATCGCCGGTCCCCTGCCCACCCACTACTTCGAGAACGTCGGTGACCGAACCGGCCGCTTGATCGAGAGATGCGCGCACCTCATTCGGCTTCAGATCGGCCGCGGCCAGACTCACGACCGAGAAGGCCGGAACCGCAACGGCCGCCACGACGAGCGCTCCGAAGGCCCCGCGTCGGCGCAATGCGCCCGGGCCACTCTCGAGCAGCGACGTGATCGACTCGCGGAAGCGTCGTTCACGAATGGGAAGTTCGATCACGCGATAACTGAACTCGGTGATGAGCACGGTGACCGCGAGAGCACCCACGAACTCGTGCACCTTCAGGTGAACACCGGTTTCGTGACGCAGGGCCTGGAAAACCGGCCAGTGATAGAGGTACAGACCGTACGAGCGCTCGCCGATGACGCGCAGAACCGGGTTGCCGAGCGCGCGTCCGGTGAAGGCCCGCTGGTGGGCCACCGCAGAAATGAGCATCACTGTGAAGAGTCCGGTGAGGAAAAGTCCGCCGTAGAACAAAAGACGATCCGCGTGCAACCCGTCCTCACCGCGCAACGTGAGGATGTGTGTTCGCGTGACGAGCAAGCCGAGACCGACGAAACCGAGAACAGCGATCGGATCCATCAACTTGCCCTTGTTGCGCATGGGCCCGCGTAGGAGCGCGAAAGGTCGCCACACCAGTGCCAGAGCGGCTCCGAGCAACAGACCAGTCGAACGACTCGGAGTCGACAGATACAGAGCATCGACTTTGCTGATGCAACGGTCGCCGAGCATCCAGTAGGCGTCGGGGGTTTCCGAGCAGAGTCCGATCGGACCACGTGGTGTGAACAATGCGATGAGCAGCGACACGAAGATCGCCACACCAACGAACCACAATGCGACGCGCGGGAGGCGATCACGGCCACGACGCAGAATGGCCGCCATCACGAGTGGCCACAGCAAGTAGAACTGCTCCTCCACGGCGAGCGACCAGAGGTGGCGTAACGGCGCGAAGTCGTTGACGGCCGTGTAACCCGCGCCGATCCAGACCTGGAACCAGTTCGATCCGTACAGCGCACCCGCGATCACATCGCCGCGCAACGCACCAAGTGCGTCACGCTCGAAGAAGGCCGTCCACACGACCAGCAAAAACATCATGACCACGAGAGCGGGCAGCAGGCGTCGGGCCCGACGGGCCCAGAATCCGCGCAGGCTGAGCGCATCGGTGCGCTCGTGCTCGGCGACGATGAGCAGTGTGATGAGGTAGCCACTGATGACGAAGAAGACTTCGACACCGAGAAAACCACCGGGGAGCCAGTCGGAATTCGCGTGATACACGATCACGGCCAGAACAGCGAGTGCGCGGAGGCCGTCGAGACCGGGCAAATAGGGAACCCGGCTGATCTGCTGCGAACGAGAGCCCGACGCGGTCATGCGTGTTTCAGTCTGCCGAACCGTGTGGTCGGCGAGCGGTCAACCCTTCACCGGCAGGCCGAGGTTGGCGTAGATCTCTCGGGTGGCGGTGCTGCGGTTGAGTGTGTAGAAGTGCAACCCGGGTGCTCCGGCCTCGAGAAGACGCGCGCACAACTCGGTGGCCACATCGACTCCGACCTGGCGCACGTCGTCAGGATCGTCGACCGTGCTCAGACGCTCGGCGAGCCACGCCGGGAACGCCGCACCCGACAACTGCGCCATGCGTTCGATCTGCGACTTGTTCGTGACCGGCATGATGCCCGGAATCACCGGTTTGTGAACACCGAGAGCAGCGAGTTCGTCGACGAGTCGGAGGTACGCCTCGGCTTCGAAGAAGAACTGGGTGATGGCGAAATCGGCCCGTCTCATCTTCTCAGCCAGGAACTGACGATCGGAGTCGCGGCTCGGTGAGCGCGGATGGACCTCGGGATGGGCCGCGACTCCGACCGAGAATCGACCCGAGGCCAGGACGTCGTCGAGCAGATCGGCGGCATAGCTGTAGTCGCTCGGTTCGGCCGAACCATCGGCCGGTGCGTCACCGCCGAGCGCGAGGATGTTCTGCACATCAGCGGCCGCGTACGTGTCGAGGATCTCGGCAATTTCAGAACGGCGGTGACCCTGGCAGGTGAGGTGGGCCATCGGGTTGATGGTGGTCTCCTGACGGATCCATTGCACCAACTGCTGTGTGCGCTGACGCGTGCTACCACCAGCGCCATACGTAATGCTCACGAAGCTCGGCGACAGCGACTCGAGTTCGGAGATGGTGCGGCCAAGCGTGAGTTGGGCCATGTCGCTCTTGGGCGGAAAGAACTCGAACGAGAACGTGCGGCCAGCAGCGATGAGGTCAGCGATACGAGCCACGGATGAATTCTACGCGTCGATCAGTGACGGAAGTGGCGGTGGCCGGTGAAGATCATGGCGATGCCGTGTTCGTCAGCCGCCGCAATCACTTCATCGTCACGAACACTGCCTCCTGGCTGGATCACACACGTGGCCCCGGCCGCGGCCACCGCATCGAGTCCGTCGCGGAACGGGAAGAAAGCATCACTCGCGCAGACCGAACCCTTCGCACGTGAGGCCGCGCGTTCGACCGCGATACGCGCCGAGTCGAGCCGGTTCTGCTGACCTGCTCCGATTCCAACCGCGCATCCGCCGTTCACCAACACGATGGCGTTCGAACTCACAGCCGATACGACCTGCCACGCCACGTCGATGTCGCGCCATTGCGACGGTGATGGTTGAGCCGTAGTGACCACACGCCACGCACTGTGATCGATGCTCACCACATCGGATGTCTGCACGAGGAATCCACCGTCGATCGACCTCACGTCGAGGCCTCGACCGTACGGCGCCGGACCACTGATAGTTCGCAAGTTCTTCTTCTCGCCGAGTAAGGCCAGCGCATCGGCGTCGAATGACGGTGCCACCACCACTTCGGTGAACACCGGCGCCAGCGCAGTGGCCATGGCGGCGGTGACCGGGCGATTGACGGCCACGATTCCCCCGAAAGCGCTCACCGGGTCGCACTCGTTGGCGGCGCGATACGCATCGACGATGGCCGCGTCGGGGCCCTCGACCACCGCCACACCACACGGGTTGGCGTGCTTCACGATCACACAGGCCGGCGAATCGAACCGATGCACGAGCGACCAGGCCGCTTCGGTGTCGTACACGTTCAGGTAGCTGAGCTCCTTGCCACCGTGTTGCACCGAATCGTCCCACCAACTGAGCTCACCGGCCGATCGATACCGCGCCCCAGCCTGGTGTGGGTTCTCGCCGTAACGGAGTTCCTGCACTTTCTCGGCCGACAGAACGAGCGCAGCGGGAAGTTGTCCGCCGTCCGACATCCACGTCGCGATCGCCGCGTCGTATTCGGCCGTGGCGCGGAAGGCGACGACAGCCAATTCACGCCGCGTGACCGCGCTCACCGATCCGTTCGCGGTGATCTCGGCCGCGACGCGTTCGTAGTCACTCG
The DNA here is from genome assembly GCA_964513215.1 of uncultured Bifidobacterium sp. Classification (GTDB taxonomy): domain Bacteria; phylum Actinomycetota; class Acidimicrobiia; order Acidimicrobiales; family Ilumatobacteraceae; genus Casp-actino8. The sequence continues at coordinate 5,219 of CAZELU010000043.1, read as the reverse complement.
GACGAACGACCACCGCGACGTGCGCGTGATTCTTGGCCGCACCACGAACCATGGCCGGACCACCTACGTCGATGAGTTCGATCGACGGTTGGGAAGAGAACGGATAGAGGTTCACGACCACGAGCGAAATCGGCTCGATGCCGAGCCGTGCGAGGTCGGCGCGATGCGTCGGATCATCGAGGTCGGCCAGGATCCCGCCGTGGACGGCCGGGTGCAACGTGACGACGCGATGGCCGAGAATCGCCTCGAACCCCGTGATGGATGCGACGTCGGTGACGTCGACCCCAGCATCAGCGAGCGCGCGGGCCGTGCCGCCGCTCGACAGAATCGACCACCCTGCTCGTCGTAACGACGACGCGAAGTCGACGACTCCGGTCTTGTCGTACACACTGATGAGCGCGGTCGGCACTCAGTGAACGCTAACCACCGGGCGCCACCGCCCCACGAGGGTTATTGAAGCGTCGCGATGATTTCGGCCATCAAGGTGCCGGCTTCGGTGGGGTTCTGACCCACCTTCACACCGGCGGCCCGCAATGCGTCCATCTTGCCCTGAGCGGTTCCCTTGCCACCCGACACGATGGCACCGGCGTGGCCCATCTTCTTGCCCGGAGGTGCGGTCACGCCGGCGATGTACGCGCTCATCGGCTTGGTGACGTTGGCCTTGATGAAGTCGGCCGCTTCTTCCTCGGCCGATCCACCGATCTCGCCGATCATGATGATCGCGTGCGTTTCGGGATCGGCCTGGAACTCGCGCAGGCAGTCGATGAAGTTGGTGCCCGGAACCGGATCGCCACCGATACCCACGCAGGTGCTCACGCCGATGCCGCGCTGCTTGAGTTCGTACAGCGCCTGATACGTGAGCGTTCCGGAGCGACTGACGATGCCGACGTTCTTCTTGCTCGTGCTGGGCAGCTCGGCGATTTCGCCAGCAGTGATGCCGATGTTGCACTTGCCTGGGCTGATGATGCCCGGGCAGTTGGGGCCGAGCAGACGCGTGTTCGGGTAGTCACGAACGAGCGTGTTGTACACCTTGGCTTCGTCCTGAGCCGGAATACCTTCGGTGATGCACACGATGAAACGAATACCCGCCGCGGCGGCTTCGAGAATCGCGGCCGACGCAGCCTTGGGCGGCACGGCGATGAACGACGCGTCAGCGCCGGTCGCCTTCACGGCCTCGGCCACGGTGTTGAACACCGGAATTCCTTCGACGTCGGTACCACCCTTGCCGGGGGTGACTCCGCCGACGACCTGCGTGCCATACGCCTTGTTGCGCAGACCGTGGTACTTGCCCTGGCCGCCGGTGAGGCCCTGCACGATCACTTTGGTGTTCTGGTTCACGAAGATGGCCATGACATCACTTCCCGTTGGCGAGCGCGACGGCGGCCTTGGCCGCTTCGAGCATGGTGGGCTTGGACATGAGTTTCGACTCGGGAATCCCGGCCTTGGCCAGGATCTCACGACCCTGCTCGGCGTTCGTTCCGTCGAGACGAATGACGATGGGAGCGCGCAAGTCGACGCGGCTCAACGCTTCGACGATTCCCTTCGCCACTTCTTCACCGCGCGTGATGCCGCCGAAGATGTTGATGAAGATCGACTTGACCTCTTTGTCGAAATTGATCACTTCGAGTGCGGCCGCCATCACGTCGGCGTTGGCACCGCCGCCGATGTCGAGGAAGTTGGCTGCCTTGCCACCCACCTGGTTGACCACATCGAGCGTGCTCATGGCCAGACCGGCACCGTTGGCAATGATGCCGACCGAACCCTCGAGGCCGATGTACTGCAGATCGTGTGTGCGGGCGAGCTGCTCGCGCGCATCGAGCTCTTCAGTGGCGCGGTACTCCTCCCACTCGGGATGGCGGAACGACGCGTTGTTGTCGAGGCTGACCTTGGCATCGAGCGCATGCACCTCACCGGTGGGCTTCAAGATGAGCGGGTTGATCTCGGCCAGGTCGCAGTCACCCTCGGTGAAGCAGCGATACAGCTGAACGAGAATCTTGGCCACACCATCCACGGCCTTGGCCGGGATGCGGGCATCGATCGCGGCCTGGCGCGCGGTGGCCTCGGAGATTCCGTCGACCGGATCGATGTGCAACTTCACAATGGCGGTCGGATCCTTGGCGGCCACCTCTTCGATGTCGACACCACCCTGGGCCGAGAGCATCAACAAGTGCTTCTTGGCCGAACGGTCGAGCGTGTACGACGCGTAGTACTCCTCGGCGATGTCGCTCGCGTGTTCGACCCACAGCCGCTTCACCACGTGGCCCTTGATGTCCATGCCGAGAATGTTTCCGGCGTGGAGGCGAACCTCGTCGGTGTTGTTGGCCAACTTGATGCCACCGGCCTTGCCGCGGCCACCCACTTGCACCTGCGCCTTGACGACGACCGGGAAGCCTGATGCATTGGCAACCTTCACGGCTTCGTCGACGGTGTCGGCGACGCCTCCGGGGCTGACGGGGATGTCGAAGCGGGCGAAGTACTGCTTGCCCTGGTATTCGAACAGGTCCATGTCGGGGGATCCTCTTTCTGTTCGCGATCGGTTACGGACGAAGGTTGTGGGGTGGCGCGGTGCGATTACACCGTGACGGCGTCTTCACGCGCGTCGAGTTCGATTTCGAGCCACTGAGCGATGGCCTTGAGCGACGAGCCGGGGCCGAAGATCTCCGCCACGCCTTGCTCGCGCAGTGTGCGGGCATCGGCATCGGGAATCACGCCGCCACCGAACACGAGCATGTCGGCGAGATCGCGTGAGCGCAGTTCCTCCATCACACGCGGGAAGAGAGTGAGATGGGCGCCGGAGAGAAGTGACAGCCCGACCGCGTCGACGTCTTCTTGCAGAGCGGTCTCGGCGATCTGCTCGGGGGTCTGGTGCAGACCGGTGTAGATGACCTCGAACCCGTGGTCGCGCAGAGCACGGGTGATGGTCTTGGCCCCACGATCGTGGCCGTCGAGGCCGGGCTTGGCGACGACGATTCGGTACGGCCGTTTCACGGCGGTAGACCCTAGGTCCTGCCCGCTCGGGGCGCACATTTCGCCCCGAGCAGGCCGTCACCCGGCATCCCACCGCGAACGCCGGGTGACGAGATCAGTGGGCGCGCAGGATCGCTCCGCCGAACGAGCCCGTGGCCACCAGGCGAACGACCTGGCCTCCCTGGACGACCGCGACGAGGCCATCGGGGTCGGCCGCGGCGATCTGGTCGAGGACGGCCTCGGTCAGGTCGGCGTCCAGAACGGCCACCTGTGACTGCGTCGTGCTACCCGCATCTTGAGCATCGCGGGGGGTCGGGGTCCGACCCACCAGGTCGACGTCGACCGAGTCGTTCATCGACGGCTGATCGCTGCCGATCGAGCCGGTGCTCGGCACATCGTCCGAGATAGTGGCCGAGTCGTCACCAGCATCGTCACCCGAGTCATCACCGGGCTTCGGGTTCGAATCACTGGGCTCGCTCTGGTGGGTGTGATCACCATGGCCGTAGCCGTGGCCATTGCCATGCTCCTCGTGACCACGGCCCCGACCGGGGTTCTCGTCCTCGTCATGGCCGCGAACCGCGTCGGGGTTCGGGTGGCCATTCTCCTGATGGGCCTCGTGGCTGCGGGCCGATGACCTCTCGGCTCCGTTGCTCGCGGCGGCTCCGGACACCCCGGCGCCGAGAGCGACGGCGGAGGCGGCGGCGAGAGCGAGGGCCAAGCGGAGGGGGCGGCGGTTGATCTTCACGGTGGTTCCTTTCGTTACGAGCGCCCGTTGCGCTCTCACCGGACAAGAGGCCCCTGGCACACGGTCCTCGCAAAAACTTCAGAAATTTCTTGGGCAGACTTGGGACGTGCAGCGACCCGAGCTCCGCTCCCCCCTGGCCCGCGCCGTGGCCCCGGTGGCGGCCGGCCTCGGCTTCTTCACGGTGCTCGGTCTCCTGATGTGGGGAATCGCGACGCTGATGGCCGGCGAGCAGGCCCAAACCACCACCTTCACCCCCGATCGTCTGCAGGTGGGCTCGATCACTCGGTGGGCCGAATCGATCGACACCGACGGACCCGTGTTGTTCCCTGGTCTCGGCACCACATCGGGTGAACGCACGCTCGTGCTCGACCACAACGGCACCAACGTCGAGAAGGGTTGGGTCGTCTACTACGCGTACCCCGCCGATCGCGGCCCCGAGTGCGCGGTCGAACAAGTGGAGGGCACCGACGACTTCGTCGACTGCGAGGGTCGAACACTCGACGTGACCGAATTGTCGCCGCCCACCAACGGCGAATACCCGATCGTCGAAGATCGCAAGACGATCTTCATCGACTTGGGTGAACGCCCGGGCGACACCACGCCGTAACTCAGCGGCGCGTCAGCGCGGGAACAACTGCGGGAACCACGGACCCGACAACGACTCACCGGGTGTGCGCGGATCGCGATCGCCGAACAACTGCGTGAAGTCGGGTGAGCACGTCCACTCGCGCGGCGCGTACACCATGTCGTCTCCGAGCACACGCAGACTGAACACGCGTCGACGTCCGTTGCCCGACACGCCCGGCGCACCGTGAACAGTGAGCATGTGGAAGGCGATCGCGTCGCCCGGCTCGAGCGACCACGACTTGATGTCGAAGTCGTCTCGATGCGCGTCGATGTCTGGGAGTTCGGTGAGAGAACCCTCGGGGAACCACTTGGCTTCTTTCGTGAGGAACGATCGCGGCATGAGCCATGGTCCGAGGTGAGTGCCCGCCACCAATTCGAGACACGACGACACGTCCACCGGATCGACCGGAATCCAGAAACTCACGTTCTGGCGACCTTCGACGTCGTAGTAAGGCTGATCCTGATGCCAGGGAGTGCGTTGCCGAGTACGCGCCTCTTTCACCAGCACGTGGTCGTGATACATCCGGATCGCGTTGCTGTCGGTCAACTGCGCGGCCACGTCTCCGAGCGTCGTGATTCGCACGAACTCGCCGAACGACTCGTGGTCGCGCCAGGTGCAGAAGTCTTCGATGAAGAACCCCGGATCGTCGGGGGAACTCGCCACCTTCGCCCGTGGACTCGGTGTCGCGAGAACGGCGTCGATTCCGGCCGTGAGCAGTTCGATCTCGCGGGGCGACACGACGCCGCGCAGAACCACCACACCATCGCGGCGATACGTCTCGACGTCGGAACGACTCACGGTGACTCGCGATACCACCTGTTCATTCTGATACACGCCGTCTGATACAAGAGAACGCGTGCCCTACACGCCGATCATCGG
>CAZELU010000042.1:0-16769 GCA_964513215.1 uncultured Bifidobacterium sp. | reverse complement strand
CCGGCGAAGTCGACGAGATGCGAGGCCAGACGGAAATCACCCTCGTTGGCGACGGTCTGTGCGTGGCGAGCCAGCGCGAGTGCACCACCGGCGAGTTCGGCCAGAGTGCGGGCGAGATGGGCATCGGGTGACGGCTTGAGGCGCGACGGTGCACCGTCCCACCAGCCGCCGAACTGACGCCACACGTTGTGGATCACGAACTCGGGCTCGTCGTAGAGCGGACGGAGGTACGGCTTGGCGAGGGTGTCGTCGGGAACGCGCACCGTGTGCACGATCTCGTCGAGTGTCGCGCCGGCGTTCATCATGTCGATGACTTCCTTCACGAGGTTCTCGAGAGCCGATGCGATCTCGGTGAGCACACGGGCGATGCGCTCGCGGCCGGCGATAGGCAAGCCGTGCGCAGGAACCAGAAGTTCGGGGCCGGCCGCCACCATGTCGCGTAGTGCGGCCGCCCATTCGATGGGGAAGCGCTGAACCTTCTGCGGATTGCCGGCATTGGGGAAGTTCCAGATCACGAAGTCGCCCGAGAACAGCCACTTCTTCTCGGGAACCCAACCCCATAGGTGATCGTCGGTCTCGCCCCGGGCGTGGCGCAACGACAAGTGCTGTCCGGCAATGTCGAGTTCGAGCGACTCGTCCACGTGCGTGGTGGGGCGCAGGACCGATGCGGGCAGGAAACGTCGCGCATTCGGATTGACGGCGACCGATGTCCCGGTTTCGTCGGCGTCGCCGATGTTCAGGTTCAGATCTCCGCGCAATCCGCCGAACTGGCGCGCGTTGATGAGCACGTTCCAGCCGGCCATCGACTCGTACCGATCGAGTCGGCGTTCGACGTTGTGGTGCCCGATCACCTGTGGTCGGGTCTGCCCGAGCGACTCGGCGTCGGCGGCGAAGTAGCCGCTGCCACCCACGTGATCGCCGTGGCCGTGCGTGTACACGAGATGGGTGAACGGAGTGCGCAGTCGCCACTTACGGATCGACTCCACCACGGCGGCCCCGGTGTGGGCTCCCGAGGTGTCGAAGGTGACGAGACCTTCGCCCACGTCCCACACCGCGGCGTGGCTGAAGCTCTCCACCAGGGCCAGACCCTCGCCGATCTCGGACAGCTCGTTGGTCGATCGGTTCACCGGCTGGTCGGCCTGACCCGAATCGATGATGCGCGCCGACAGTTCGAGTAGGTCCCCCATGCGAGCGACGCTAGTTGCTGGTCACTAGTTGCTGGTCGGGGGACCGATCAGGCTAAGGTAAGACAAGTCCAAGACAAGTGGTCCGCTCCGCTGGACGGGCGGCCGACGAGGAGTAGCGCAACATGGCCAAGATCAAGGTCGACAACCCGGTCGTCGAACTCGACGGCGACGAGATGACCCGCATCATCTGGCAGTTCATCAAGGACCGCCTCATCCTTCCGTACCTCGATGTCAACCTCGAGTACTACGACCTCGGCATGGAGTATCGCGATCAGACCGACGATCAAGTCACGATCGACGCGGCCAACGCGATCCTGAAGCACGGCGTGGGCGTCAAGTGCGCCACCATCACTCCCGACGAAGCACGCGTCGAAGAGTTCAAGTTGAAGAAGATGTGGAAGTCGCCCAACGGCACCATCCGCAACATCTTGGGTGGCGTCGTGTTCCGCGAGCCGATCATCTGCAACAACATTCCGCGTCTCGTTCCGGGCTGGACCAAGCCCATCGTGATCGGCCGTCACGCGCACGGCGATCAGTACAAGGCCACCGACTTCAAGGTTCCCGGTGCCGGCACCGTCACCATCACCTACACGCCCGACGACGGCAGCGAGCCGATGAAGTTCGAAGTCGCCAAGTTCGGCAAGGACGGCGGCGTCACCATGGGCATGTACAACTTCAACGACAGCATCCGCGACTTCGCCCGTGCGTCGTTCCGTTACGGATTGTCCCGCAACTACCCGGTGTACCTCTCCACCAAGAACACCATCCTCAAGGCCTACGACGGCCAGTTCAAGGATCTCTTCCAGGAGGTCTTCGAGGCCGAGTTCAAGGCCGACTTCGACAAGGCCGGCATCACCTACGAGCACCGCCTCATCGACGACATGGTCGCCTGCGCCATGAAGTGGGAGGGCGGCTACGTGTGGGCCTGCAAGAACTACGACGGTGACGTGCAGTCCGACACCGTGGCCCAGGGTTACGGCTCGCTCGGCCTCATGACCTCGGTGCTGATGACGCCCGACGGAAAGACGGTCGAGGCCGAGGCCGCCCATGGCACCGTGACGCGTCACTATCGCGAGCACCAGAAGGGCAACAAGACGTCCACCAACCCCATCGCGTCGGTGTACGCGTGGACGGGTGGTCTGAAGCACCGCGGCAAACTCGACAACAATCCCAAGCTCATCGAGTTCGCCGAGAACCTCGAGCGCGTGTGCGTCGAGAGCGTCGAAGGTGGCGAGATGACCAAGGACCTCTCCATCCTCATCTCGAAGGATCAGCCCTGGCTCACCACCGAGGACTACCTCGCGGCACTCGACCGTCGTCTGCAGCAGAAGATGAAGTGATCGCGTGCGAGCCGTCGTCCTGCGCGCACACGGTGGCCCGGAGGTCCTGACCTTCGAAGACGTTCCCGATCCGGTTCCCGGACCGGACGAGGTTCAGGTCGCCATTCGCACGACGGCGCTCAATCGAGCCGATCTTCTCCAACGCATGGGTGGTTACCCCGACCCACGTCGTGGTGTGGCCCTCGAGATCCCCGGACTCGAATTCTCGGGTGTCGTGCGCGCGGTGGGTGAACGCGTGTCGCTCTGGAAAGTGGGCGACGAGGTCATGGCCATCGACGCCGGCGGCGCGTACGCCGAACTCATCTGCACGCACGAGCGTCAACTCATGCGCGTTCCGTCATCGGTGGGCGTGCGTGACGCGGCCGCGATCCCCGAGGTGTTCCTCACCGCGTGGGACGCCTTGGTTCTCCAGGGCGGCCTCACCTCGGGCCGATGGGCACTCGTCCACGCCGGAGCGTCCGGTGTGGGCACCGCGGCCATCCAGATCGCCAAAGCGATCGGCGCGCGCATCGCGGTCACATGCAGTGCGGGCAAAGCCGAGGCGGTTCGCGCTCTGGGTGCCGACGTCGTGCTCGAGCGTTCGCCACACGACTGGTTGAGCGATGCGATGAAGGCCGTGCCGAGTGGTTTCGACGTGATCCTCGACGTGGTCGGCGGTGATGAAGTCGACCGCAACTTGAAGGCCGTCACCACGCGCGGATCGATCGTGCAGGTGGGTCTCATGGGCGGGGCTCAGACTCCGGTGAACGTCGGCTTGCTCCTGGCCAAGCGGGCTCACTGGATCGGCACCACGCTGCGCGCGCGGCCACTCGAAGAAAAGGTCGCCGTCACGCAACGCTTCGTCGCCGAGATGTTGCCGCTGTTCGATACTGGTGCTCTGCGCCCGATCATCGATCGCCGTTATCCGTTCGACCGGATCGCCGAAGGTCACGAAGCCATGGCGGCCAATCTCAACACGGGCAAGATCCTCATCGACGTGTCCTGAGCCATGGCCGTCGACGACCGACCGCGCGTTCTGGCTCATCATCCCGGTCTCGACGGAGTCCGCGCCGTCGCCGTTCTCGCGGTGCTCGTCTTTCACGCCGAACAGACGTGGTTGCCCGGCGGATTCCTCGGTGTGTCGCTCTTCTTCACGCTGTCGGGATACCTCATCGTCAATCTGCTGGTGAGCGAACTCGAACGAAGTGGAACGGTGTCGTTGCGCGCCTTCTGGGCACGACGACTACGCCGGTTGGCTCCGGCGGCCACCGTCACCATCCTGGCCGTGGTCGGCCTGGCGTCGTGGTTGTCGTCGTCGCTCGAACAGGGCCGCATTCGCGGCGATGCGGTGGCGGCGGCCTCGTACGTGGCCAACTGGCGGGCCATCGCGGCCGACAACTCGTACGCCGAGATCTTCGCCAACGCCAGCCCGCTGCAACACATGTGGTCGCTGTCGATCGAGGAGCAGTTGTACCTGTTGGTTCCGATCGCGGTGGTCGTGGCCGCTCGACTCGGTCTCAAGCGTCGCGGAATCGGTGTGCTGTTCGCAGTGGGTGCGGCGGTGTCGTTCGCGATCGCGCTGGCATCCGACGGTTTCGACCGCATCTACTACGGAACCGACACACGGGCGTCCGAACTGTTCGTTGGCGCGGCGTTGGCCTGTTTGCTCGGTCCACGTCTCGAACGATGGGCGATGTCGATCAACCGACCGCGAGCGATCGTCGGTCCGATCGCGCTGGTGGCGTTCGTGTCGTTGTGCCGGTTCGTCGACCTCGACAGCGCGTGGCTCGTGTCCGGGGGCTTCACCGCGGTGGCGTTGGTGAGTGCGGTGTTGTGCGCTGGCGCGATCGTGCCGGGGGTGCTCCGCACCGTGTTGTCGTGGCGTCCGCTCGTGTACGTCGGTCGCATCAGCTACGGCCTGTACTTGCTGCACTGGCCGGTGTACGTGTGGCTCGACGGCGATCGTCTCGAACTCGACCCAGTGCCGTTGTTCGCCGTGCGTTTGGTCGTCACGTTCGCCGTGGCCGCGTTGTCGTATCGCTTCGTCGAGATGCCCGTTCGTCAACGCACCCGGCTCGTGAATCCGCGCGTTGCCATCACGTCGTTCGTGGCGGGAGTGTTGGCGGCGGTGACGATTCCGCTGGTGGTGCTGGCGGCACCCAACAGCACGACGATCGACGTGGTTCCCGAAGTGCTCTCGACCGTGGCTCCCTCGCCGGAGACGAGTCCCGATCAGTCGACCCCCATCGAATCGAGCTCGCTCGACAATGTTCTCGTGATCGGCGACTCGAGTGGCGAGAACGTGGCCCTGGCCCTGTCGAATGGCGCCGACGGCCAGCTGGGTGTCGTGTCGGGTGCGGTGATCGGGTGTCCGCTGGTCGCCGTGAGCTTGGTGTTCTTGCGCATCGATCAGAACCAGGACACTGAGTACTGCCCCGACAATCTTCTGACCGTCGCCGATCACGCCGCCGACATCGATGCCCTCGTGATCGTCGTGAGCGTGGCCAATCAGTGGGACTACCGACCACTCGACTCCGACGAACGTGTGGCGGTGGGCAGTGAGCGTTACCGGGCCGATCTCGATCAGTTCATCGAGAAGGTCAACGAGGTTCTGGCGTTCAGCGGTGTGCCGGTGTTGGTGCTCGAATCACCGATCGTGGGTGACAACCCCATGATGAACGGCGACACCGCCGAACCGCGCGCGGCCTGGAACTCGGTGATGCGTTCGTGGGACGAACGTTGGCATTCGGTGGCCGTCGTGCCCTATGCCGACTTGTTGGCCGATCCGACATCGGACGAGGGGCGTATCGAGCGTCCGGATGGCACCCATCTCGACGCCACGTTCGGTGAAGCGCTCGCCCGCGAATCACTGATCCCACGGATTCGCGAGGTGTACGAGCGAACTATCGACGAAATGCGGTCGTCGGGCTGTCTGGCCGATGGCCGTCTGGTGGTGTCGGCCTGTCGCGTCAGTTCGTGACCTCGAACGTGCGCGTGTGCCAGCCGGTCGCGCCGTCGGGTGCGACGTCTTGCACCACGTCGGTTTGTGTCTCGCCGTCCTTGTCGGTGGCGCGCACTTGCACCACGTGGCGTCCGGGAGTGGCATCCCATTCGACGACCCACTGGCGCCAGGTGTCGTCGCTCACGTCGTTGCCGAGTTCGGCTTCCTGCCACGGACCGTCGTCGACGCGCACTTCCACCTTCTCGATGCCGGTGTGCTGGGCCCACGCGACACCGGCGATCGAGATGCGACCAGGTGCCACCTTCTCGCGGTGACGCGGCACGTCGATACGTGACTGCGTCTTGACCGGCCCGAGGCGCGACCATCCGAGTGGAACCCAATAACCCTCGCGATCCCAGGTCGCGAGTTCGATTCGTGCCAACCACTTGGTGGCCGACACGTACCCGTACAACCCGGGAACCACCAGTCGAGCGGGAAAGCCGTGTTCGAGCGGCAACGGTTCGCCGTTCATGCCGATGGCAACCATGCAGTCGCGGCCGTCGAGAGCGACGTCCACCGGGAAGCCGCACGTCCAGCCGTCGAGGCTCGTACTGAACACTTGCTCGGCACCGTCGAGAACACCGACGCGGTCGAGCAGATCCTTGAGAAGAACGCCTTGCCACATGGCGGTGCCGATGAACGGTCCGCCGACCGGATTGGACACGCAGCACAAGGTGACCGGACGCTCGACCTGTGGCAACGCGAGCAAGTCGGCGTAGGTGAGTGTGAGGGGATTCTCCACCAGGCCGTCGATGGTGAACGACCACGAATCACGATCGACGGTCGGGAACGACATGGCCGTGTCGATGCGGTAGAAGTCGTCGTTCGGTGTGAAGAACGGTTCGGTGGGATGGAAGCCGTCGGTGTTCGGAACGCTCACGGTGTCGTCGACATCGGGAAGCGTGGAAGGCCGCTGCGACTCGATGCGTCGCACGCGATCGTTCTGACGCCAGCGTCCGACCATGCCCGAAGCGAGCGCGACGGCGCCGACGGCCCCGGCGGCTCCGACGAATTGGCGACGGTCGAAACCGAGAGGCGCCGCCGACTCGGTGGGGCGACGGCGGGCGAACCACTCGCGAGTTCCCGACTGCATGAGCACAACGAACGAAGCGATACCGGCCACCGCACCGACGATGGGTCCGACGTACGACCATCCGGTGGTGCCGGTGCGCTCGGCCGCACTGGCCAGACCGAACATGGTGAACAGAATCGTTCCCCACGCGTAGGCCGACCAGCGGCGTGTGGCGCCCAGGGCGGTGGCGACGAGGGCCAACACGATCCAGATGCCCACGCGCAACGCGGTCTTGTCGTTGGTGCCGAACAGATCGATGGCCAGGTTCTTCAACCAGCGCGGAACGCGATCGATGAACGAACTGCCCACGGTGTCGATGGGGGACGCGGTGTTGCCGAGCGCGGTGACGAGGATGCCCACGCACACCGAGCACAGACCAGCCAGCAGCCCGGCGACGGCGCCGACGATTCGTGGAGGTGTGGGAAGCGGCGCGCGGGGCGCCCGAGGATCGACTTCGAGAGTCTCGGTCACCGCTCGTACATCGGCACGTAGTCGCGGGTATCGGAGCCCGTGTACCACTGCCGCGGGCGGCTGATCTTCTGCTCCTTGTCGGTGAGCAGCTCTTGCCAGTGCGCGAGCCAGCCGGCCGTGCGCGGAATCGCGAACAGCACGGTGAACATGGCCACCGGGAAGCCGAGCGCCTGGTAGATGAGACCCGAGTAGAAGTCGACGTTCGGGTACAACTTGCGATCGACGAAGTACGGGTCGCTCAGTGCCGTTTCCTCGAGCTTGAGCGCGACGTCGAGCAACGGGTTCTTGCCGGTCACTTCGAAGACTTCGTACGCGGTCTTCTTGATGATCTTGGCCCGCGGGTCGTAGTTCTTGTAGACGCGGTGGCCGAAGCCCATGAGGCGACCGCCCTTGCCACTCTTGACGTCAGCGATGAACGCCGGAACGTTCTCGACGCTGCCGATCTCTTCGAGCATGCGCACCACGGCTTCGTTGGCTCCACCGTGCAGCGGACCGTAGAGAGCCGAAGCGGCGGCAGCGGCCGACGAATACGGGTCGGCGTGGCTCGAACCCGTGACGCGCATGGCGGTGGTGCCGCAGTTCTGCTCGTGGTCGGCGTGCAGGATGAAGAGCACGTCCATGGCGCGCTCGAGGCGCGGATCGACTTCGTACTCACCGACCTTCCACATCATGTTGAGGAAGTTGGCCGGGAACGACAGATCGTTGTTGGGATAGACGAAGGGGAGGCCGGCCGAGAAGCGGTAGGCCATGGCGGCCAGTGTGGGCGTCTTGGCGATGAGGCGCAGGATCTGCTTGTCGCGCGATTCCTTCGACTCGATGTCCTTGGCGTCGTTGTAGAAGGTGCCGAGGGCGGCCAGCGACGACACGAACATGCCCATCGGGTGGGCGTCGTAGTGGAAACCGTCCACGAAACGCTTACGCATGTTCTCGTGGATGAACGTGTGGTGCGTGACGTCGTGCGTCCACTTCGACAACTGGTCCTTGGTGGGCAGTTCGCCGTTGAGGAGCAAGTACGCCACTTCGAGGTAGGTCGACTTCTCGGCCAACTGCTCGATGGGGTAACCGCGGTAACGCAGGATGCCGGCGTCACCGTCGAGGAACGTGATGGAGCTCTTGCACGCGGCCGTCTGCATGTAGGCCGGGTCGTAGATGAAGAGCTGCGGATCGAGCTCGCGAACGGCGGAGGCGGGGATGGTGCCACCCTGGATGGGGACCGTCACCTTCTTGCCGGTGCGGTCGTCGATGATCGTGATGGTGTCGGGCACCTTGCTCGTCCCCTTGATCGTGAGGTCCGTTGTTCGGACCGTGGTTATGTGGTGGGGCTTTCTCCCCGAAGGTTGAGGATAACCACCGAAGTGGGTTTCGCTCCTAGCCGCGCGAGCCGCCGGAGCCCAAGAATCACAACGGCGTGTTGTCGTGCTTGCGCCCGGGCAGCCGTTCACGCTTGTCGATCAGGGCGTCGAGGGCGGCCGAGATCACCGCCCGGGTGTCGGCCGGTTCGATCACCGCATCCACGAACCCGCGCTCGGCGGCCACGTACGGATTGAGGAGTCGCTCGGTGTAGTCGGCTTCGAACGCGGCGCGTTCGTCGGGTGTGGCGCGACGCTGGAGGATCGCGGCGGCTTGACCGGCCCCCATGACGGCCAACTCGGCCCAGGGCCAGGCCAAGCACAGATCGTTTCCCATCTTCTTCGAGTCCATGACGATGTAGGCGCCGCCGTAGCTCTTGCGCAGGATCACGCAGATGCGTGGCACAGTGGCTCGTCCGTAGGCGAACACCAACTGCGCGCCGTGGCGGATCATGCCGCGCCATTCGAGATCCTTGCCCGGGTAGAAGCCGGGGGTGTCCACCAGCGTGACGATCGGAATGTTGAACGCGTCGCAGAACGCCACGAACCGGGCCGCCTTCTGGGACGCCGGGATGTCGAGTGTTCCGGCCAACACGATCGGCTGATTGGCGACGATGCCCACCGGTCGTCCTGACAACGTGGCGAAGCCGGTCACCACGTTGGCGGCCCAGCGCGCGCGCAGTTCGAAGAATTCGCCGTCGTCGAACACGGCCCGAATGACGTTGCGCACGTCGTAGCTGCCGGTCGAGACGACCGGAATCACCTCTCCGGCTTCGGGAACCGAACGCTGCGGATCGTCGTCGGACGCGAACGTCGGCGGCTCATCGTCGCAGTGATCGGGAACGTACGAGAGCAATTGCTCGGCGAGTGCGACCGCGGCGTCGAGATCGCTCGCCACCAGAGTGGCCGCGCCGGTGTGGCGACCATGGGTGGCCGTGCCGCCGAGTTCGTCGTTGTCGATGGTGACGCCGGTGAACTCGGCGACCATGGTGGGGCCCGACACGAAGGCGTACGACGATTCGGTCATGATCACGTGGTCGACGATGCCGAGCAGCAGAGCGGGTCCCGATACGGCCGGACCGTCGACGATGATGACGGTCGGAACGCGACCCGAGCAATCGGTGAGTGCGCGCGCGGCCAGACCCCAGGCGTGCAGTGCCGAGAATCCGTCGCGGATCTCGGCACCCGACGAGGCGATCACGGCCACGAACGGGAGCAATTGATCGACGGCGGTGCGCGCGGCCGCTTCGATCACGCTCGACGCTTCGTACGACAAGGCGCCCTTGTGCACCTCGGACGTGACGTCGACCCACACCACTCGACGGTCGCCGAGTGATCGCACCTCGGCCCGGGCGGCACCGGGAATCCGAGAGATCAGTGCGACCGGGCCCACGCCGTGAGCGTAGGTCTCAGGTCGCCTTGAGGGGGAACGCGTCGGAGCCCACGTACACACCGGGCTGACGCTTCCCGCGCCGAGCGACGAGTTCGCGCACGGTGTCGAGCGCGGCGCGCGTGGGTGGACCCGGACGCGGGCGGCGCCGTTGCACCCAACCCACCACGCGACGGGGGAGTTCGGGCACGTCGATGCGCTGGAAATCTCCCGACAACCACTTGGGCACGGCGGTGGCCGGCACGACCGCGGCGCCGAAACCTTCGAACGCGAGGGACGCCATCAGGCGCACACCATCGATCTCGGCCTGCGCCGACAGCGTGACAGCGTGTGACTCGGCGGCGCGATTGATGATGCGACGCAACTGCGACGATCGCGGTGGGAGCAGGATCGGGTGTTCGGCGAGTTCGACGATGCCCACCGAGTCACGACCGAACAGCGGGTGCGATTTCGGTACGAGGAGGATCAGGTCTTCGGCGAACAACGGCTCGACGGTGAGTTCGGGATCGTCGACGGGCAAGTGGACGATCGCGGCGTCGAGTTGGCCGGCGACCAGGCGAGGAACGAGGGTCGAGGTTCCGCCGTCGGAGATGGTGGGTCGAATGGCCGGGTACTGCGTGCGCAGTGTGGTGAGGAAGGCCGGCATGAGCCAGCGGGCGGTGGTGCCGATCACGCCAATCCGGGTGTCGCCCGAGATCACGTCGTCGAGGGCGGCCAGGTCGGCTGAAATGTCGTCGACCTCGCGCAGGATGCGCCGCGCCCGCTCGATGACCAGGGCTCCTTCGTCGGTCACCTGGCCCGAGGCCCGGTCGATGAGAGTGACCCCCAGTTCGCGTTCGAGTCGGGCGATGTGGGCCGAGACGTTGGATTGGACGGTGTAGAGGGCCCGGGCGGCGGCCGAGAACGACCCATGATCGGCGATGGCGACGAGGGTCGAGATCTGGCGCAGGTCCATCTCCAGAAATGATACTACCCATCTCATCTATCGGCTTGAACGGTCACCCATTCACGTGCATACTTTCACGTACATACAGCGCGGATGTCCCCCCATCCACGCGAACGATCCCCCAGTGGCCATCCCCCCAGCGCCACAGGGATCTCAGGTTGAGAGGCCCCACGTCCCCCACGTGGGGCCTTTCCCGTTCAGCGGTACCGTTCGCCCGGTGACAGCGGCGGCCATCTTCGATCTCGATCGCACGCTCATCACGGGCGCGTCGGGTGCGGTGTACTCCGACGCGATGCGCGCGGCTGGTGTCACCTCACGAGCTCTGCCCGGTGAGAAGGCGTTGTTCGAAATCTTCAACCGCGTGGGTGAGACACTGCCGTCGATGGCCCTGGCTCGTCAGGCCGCCGCGTTGTCACGTGGTCGCAAGCGCGCCGATGTGCGCGCGGCCGCCAAGGTTGCGGCGAAGCAACTGCGTGACATGGTTCCGCCGTATGCGTTGAAGGTGATCGAAGAACACCGGGCCGCTGGGCGCAAACTCGTCATCGCCACCACCACGCCGTACGACTTGGTGAAGCCATTGGCCGACTTGTTGAAGTTCGACGACCTCGTCGCCACGCGCTATGGCGTGGCCAAGGACGGCACGTACGACGGAACCATCGACGGTCCGTTCGTGTGGAACAGCGGAAAGCTCGAAGCGGTTCGCGAGTGGGCCGGACAGAACGACGTCGACTTGGGTGAATCCTTCGCGTATTCCGATTCGGTGTTCGACGTTCCGCTGTTGTCGGCGGTGGCCTTCCCGCATGCGGTGAATCCCGATCCACGCCTTGCTGTCGTGGCCGCCGCTCGCCGGTGGCCGGTTCTGCACTTCGATCTGCCCAAGGGCGTCGCCAAGGTTCCCGTGGTCAACATGGAACTGCAGAAGTTGCTGCTCGAGTTGGCGCGCCCGCAGTTCATTCCGTTCGCGAAGTTCGACATCGAAGGCACCGAGAACATTCCGAGCGATGGCCCGGCCATCATTTGTGGCAACCATCGTTCGTACTTCGACATCTTCGCCATGGCCGTCACGGTCGCGCGGGCCGGACGTCCGGTGCGCGCACTGGGCAAGAAGGAAGTGTTCGATGCGCCGGTGATCGGACAACTCGCGACCGCATTGGGTGGCATTCGTGTGGAGCGTGGAACCGGCAGCGACGAACCGCTGATGGCCGCGGCCGACGCGTTGCTCGCTGGCGAAGTCGTGGCGATCATGCCGGAAGGAACCATTCCGCGCGGACCGGCCTTCTTCGATCCGGCTCTGAAGGGCCGCTGGGGCGCGGCACGCTTGGCGATTCTCACCAAGGCTCCGGTCGTACCAGTGGGATTGTGGGGCACCGAGAAGGTGTGGCCGCGCTCGTCGCGCCTACCCAACCTGTTGAACGTGGTGAATCCGCCACTCGTGCGCATTCGCGTGGGCGAACCGTTCAAGATCGGTGGCAAGACACCGGCGCCGGCTACCAAGAAGATCATGACCGCGATCAGCGGCTTGCTACCGGCGGAGGCGCGGATGAAGCGCGTTCCGACCGAGGCCGAACTCCGCCTCACGTATCCGCCTGGTTACACGGGCGATCCGGAGAGAGAAACCACGCGTCGGCCCGGCACCGACTGAGATCGCTTCAGCGAGCGCGCCTCAGGCCGCGCGCAGTGCTGGCAACACGTCGCTGGCCAGAACGTCGAACGAATCACGCAGTTCTCGATCGGGCATGCCACCCATGTCGAGCATGACCAAATGCGTGTCGAGGTGCATGGTCTCACGAGCCACGGCGAATCGCTCGAGAACTTCGGCCGGCGAACCGCAGATGGCGATCGACGACGTCATCGTGTCGTACGACGGAATCGGGAACGGGCGCGGTTCGCGACCAGCGCGCTGAGCGCTTTCGCTCGTCCACTTCGAGAGTTCGCCCCAGTACGCCTCGTAGCGCGGACGAAAACGCGCGTGAGCCTCTTGTGACGTGCGGGCGACTCCGAAATGACAGATCGCACCGATGCGCCGTTGCGCCGGATCGTGTCCGTACTTCGTCCAGGCCGCTTCGTAGTGCTCGACCGCTGGCTTGAACATCTCCCACACGCCGAACACCGTTGGCAGCATGAGCCAACAACCGAGTCGCGCGGCCAGATCGACACTCTCGATGCTGAGGCCGGCGCCGACCCAGACCGGCGGGCGCGGCGTTTGTGTCGGCCGCGGGTGAACCGTGGCGTGATGGAGCGGTGCGCGATGTCGTCCCGTCCACGTGACTTCTTCTTCCGACCACAGTCGCAGGATCAACTCGAGACTCTCGGCGAATCGTTCGGACGCACACGCTTCGTCCTGGCCGAACTCGGAATAGACGTCGGGGAACAACGTGCCGCGACCGAAGCACGGTTCGACGCGTCCGTTGGAGATGGCGTCGATGGTCGCGTAATCCTCGGCTACACGCACCGGATCGAGATTGGCCGCGAGGGCCACGCCGGTGGAGAGGCGCAGAGTCGTGGTTCGTTCGGCCGCGGCCGCGAGCACGACTTGCGGTGACGACATGATGTAACGGCTGAAGTGGTGCTCACCGAAGTGAATGGTGTCGAAGCCAGCCGCCTCGGCCCACACCGCCTGATCGATCAGATTGCGATGTCGTTGCGCGGGTGTGCGCAGCTCGCCGGTGAGCGGATCACGGATCAGATCACCGAGTGAGAGCAGGCCCGTGCGCACGGGTCAATCGTACGAGAGTGGTGGACCGTCGAAACGATCGATGGTGGTCACCACGGGCGAACGCTTCAACTTGGTGGGCCGCCGCTCGGGATGGCCGAGGAAGATCACGGCCGCCAACACGTGATCGGCCGGCAATCCCAGCAGCGGGCCGGTGATCGGCTCGACCCGCGTGGCGAATGTGGTGATGACACCGCCAAGGTCGTGTTCGCGCGCGGCCAACAGGATGCTCCAGCAGAACGGATAGATGGAAGCACCACCGGCCACGGCCGGACGGTCGAGGTCCTTGTCCATCAGCGCGATACGCGACAAGTCGGCGGCCACGGCGAGCACGACCGGAATCGATTCGATGTTGGTGAGCAACGGATTGGGTGCATGCGGCGGTCGATCGGTAGGCGGTGTGTAGCCCGCGGGCGGGACGGCGGTGAACGGTGTCTGGCCCGCGGCGGTGGCCACCATGTATTCGTCCCAGACCGGTTGCATGGCGTCGGCGAGGGAGCGGCGCACCGCGCGATCCTTCAGTACGGCGATGCGCCACGGTTGGCGGTTGCCGCCGCTCGGTGCGAAACGCGCGTCGTCGAGAATGGCGGCGATCGTCTCGTCGGAGACGGGACGATCGGTGAAGGCGCGAATGGCCGCGGTTGACCGCAGTGCTTCGCGCAGGTCCATCAGCGGCTTCCGGCTACCTTCGCGCGAACGATGTTGAGCGCCGAACCGGCCTTGAACCATTCGACTTGTTCGTCGCTGAACGTGTGCAGCGCTTCGAAGTCGACGATCGAGCCGTCGGGCTTGACGATCTGGCACTTCACGTTCCGGCCCGGGACGGGCGGCAAGTTCAACACGTTGATGCGGTCGTCCTCGCCGATGAGTTCGTAGGTGTTCGGATCGGCGAACGTGAGCGGAACGAGACCCTGCTTCTTCAAGTTGGTCTCGTGGATTCGCGCGAACGAGCGAGCGAAGATCACCACGCCGCCGCGGAAGCGCGGCTCCATGGCCGCGTGCTCACGCGACGAACCCTCGCCGTAGTTGCGATCGCCGATGGCACACCACTGAATGCCGGCCTGGCTATAGCGCTTGGCGATGTCGGGATACGAGCGCGTGCCGCCGTCGGTGATGTCCTTGCCTTCGCCGACCGCACCCGAGAACGCATTGACCGCACCGATGAACAAGTTGCCCGAGATGTTCTCGAGGTGACCGCGGTAGGTGAGCCACTTGCCGGCCGCCGAGATGTGGTCGGTGGTGCACTTGCCCTGTGCCTTCATGAGCACCGGGAGGCCCCGGTAGTCCTGGCCGTTCCAGGCCGGGAACGGATCGAGCAATTGCAGACGATCGCTGGTGGGGCTCACGGCGACTGTGACACCCGAGCCGTCGGCCGGGGGAGCGGTGAACGTGTTCGAGCCCGGGTCGTAACCGCGGTTGGGCAGAACTTCGCCCACCGGCGGGTCGAGCTTCACCTGCGTACCGTCGGGTGCCGTGATGGTGTCGACCGTCGGATCGAAGTCGAGACGGCCCGACAGTGCGATGGCCATCACGGTGTCGGGTGACGTGACGAAGCTGAGTGTGTTGGCCGAGCCGTCGTTTCGCTTGGGGAAGTTGCGGTTGAACGAGTTGACGATGCTGTTGGGCTTGTCGGTGACCGCCTTGGCCCGCTCCCACTGACCGATGCACGGGCCGCATGCGTTGGCCAGAACCGTGGCCCCCACCGCTTCGAGGTCGGCCATGAGGCCGTCACGCTCGATGGTGGCGCGGATCTGCTCGGAGCCTGGACTGATGAGCAGTTCGCACTGTGCGCGCAGACCCTTGGCCGCGGCCTGACGCGCGATCGACGCAGCGCGAGTGATGTCCTCGTACGACGAATTGGTGCACGAACCGATGAGTGCGGCCGACACTTCGAGCGGCCAGTCGTTCTCGCGGGCCGCGTCACCGACTGCTTTGCCGATCTTGTGTGCACGGTCGGGGGAGTGCGGTCCGTTGATGAGCGGCTTGAGTTGATCGAGGTCGATTTCGATGACCTGGTCGTAGTGCGCACCGTCGTCCGGACGAAGATCGACGGCCACCTTGTCGGCGGCATCGGCGATGTCCTCGCGTCCGGTCGCCTTCAGATAGAGCGCCATGTTGTGGTCGTACGGGAACACCGAACAGGTGGCGCCGATCTCGGCACCCATGTTGCACACCGTGGCCTTGCCGGTGGCCGAGATGCTGTCGGCGCCGGGTCCGAAGTATTCGACGATTGCACCGGTGCCGCCTTCCACGGTGAGGACACGCGCGACTTCGAGGATGATGTCCTTGGGCGACGACCATCCCGAGAGAGTTCCGGTGAGCTTGACGCCGATCACCTTGGGCCACTTCACGTTGAACGGGAAGCCGGTCATCACGTCGACCGCATCGGCGCCGCCGACTCCGATGGCGACCATGCCGAGACCGCCGGCATTCGGCGTGTGGCTGTCGGTGCCGATCATCATGCCGCCGGGGAACGCGTAGTTCTCGAGGACGACTTGGTGGATGATGCCGCTGCCAGGGCCCCAGAAACCGATGCCGTACTTCGCCGATACCGACTTCAAGAAGTCGTACACCTCGCGGTTGTCGTCGATCGCGACACCGAGGTCGATCTTGGCGCCGACCTTGGCGAGGATGAGGTGATCGCAGTGCACGGTGCTCGGCACGAGTGTGCGCGGAAGACCGGCCGTCATGAACTGCAACAGCGCCATCTGCGCGGTGGCGTCCTGCATCGCGACGCGATCGGGATTGAAGTCGGCGTAGCTGTTACCGCGCTCCATCTCCTGCGTTTTCGGATCGACGAGGTGATTCACGAGAATCTTCTCGGCCAGTGTCAGCGGCCGTCCGAGGCGCTGCCGGCCGATGGCGACGCGCTCGGAGAGCGAGGCGTACACCTTGTTGACGAGGTCGATGGGGGTCCCGGCGGTCACGGTGCTCATAGGACAAGTATGATACAAGTGTGCGGGAGATCAGGTATCGGACGATCGCCGACGAACTGCGTCGGCGCGTGGTCGACGGCACGTACGCGGCCGGTCGGCTCCTGCCCTCCGAGGCCGATCTGGGTCACGAATTCGACGCCAGTCGAGTGACGGTTCGACGCGCCCTCGAGACCCTCCGTGACGAGAACTTGTTGGATGCCCGCCAAGGTTTCGGCTGGTTCGTGGCCGCCGCTCCGTTGCAGCAGAGCCTGGGTCGACTGGCCACCATCGAATCGCAACTGGCCGAAGGTGGCATTCGCCCCGAACGGCGTGTCCTCGAATTCGCGTTCGAGCGAGCCACGCGACGCGTGAAGCAGATCCTCGGAACCGACAACGTGTTGCGTGT
>CAZELU010000041.1:0-16891 GCA_964513215.1 uncultured Bifidobacterium sp. | reverse complement strand
TCTCGGCTTTCACGTCCTCGGCTGCTGAGTCACCCGACGGTGAAGTTGATGGGTTGGCTCGATCCTGCGGTGTTGCTGGTGGTGAGTGTGTAGGTACCGGGTCGACCGGTCTTGACGTGGCACAGGGTCCACGGTCCGACGGTGATCGACGTGGTGGCACACACGTTGGCTGCTGCGTTGGCGTTGACGGTGACCGTGGTGTTGCCCGCTGGTGTGTCCCACGCGAGTAGCACCCCGCAGTTGTTACACAGCCAGTTGGAGATTCCGATGAAGATCTTTGGTGTCGCTGGCAGCGGATTCCAGACTGCGACCAGCGTGACGTTCTCAGCGACGAACGATCGAAGCGCTCCGTCGCTCGGGTCGACGAGTACGGGGAACGTTCTCACGGTGGTTGGTGTCGTTGTGTTGGCCCAGCCGGCGAAGGCGAAGCCAGTGCGGGTGCAGTCACTTACTCCAGGTAGGTAGCGGTAGCCGACGAACGTGGTCGTCCAGGTTTCTGTTCGCGACGTCTTGTCGATGCACGTACCACCAGCCGGGTCGAGCGTGGCACGGTAGGCCGCCGTCATTGCCGGCGTGGGCGCGACCACGACCGGAGGGGTCAGGTTAACGATGGACACACTGTTGCCCACCTCGTTGACAACGTAGAGCTGGTTGCCATTCGGTGAGATCGCCATCGCGGTGGGACGGGATCCGACGCTGAACTCCTCCGAGACGGTATTCGTGTCGGTGTTGATGACAGAAACCTTGTTTGCGGAGTATCGAGTAACGAAGAGTCTGTCACCGGTTGGAGAAGGTGTTATGCCCCATGGACAATCAGCCACAGGAATGGTCGCGATCAGAGCGAGGTTCGTCGAGTCGTACACCAGAACCGATCCCGATCCAGAGCATCTCGCGACGTACAACTTCGAAGCGTCCGGCGAGAACGCAATTCCAATGAGACCGAACCCCGCGGAGGTCGTCGCTTGAATGCTCATGCTCGCAGTATCGAAGGCGGTAATCGTCCCGGCGTTATAGCTCGTAGCCCACACGGTGTTCCCAGATGGGTGCACCGCTACTTCGCTGTAGCTCATGAAGGCAGTCGCAGACTTTGAAACCGTGCCGCTACCGAGGTTGATTTTCGCGATCTCGGTATTGGAAACCGCGTATGCGAAGGACTGATCAGGGGAGACGACGAACCCATTTGAGTTTCCGGTTTCTAGAGTGTTGATCGTTCTGGTCACGGCCTTCGTGACCGGATCGATGATCGACAGCTGCCCGTTCACTCCATTCTTTGTTCGTACGACGATTGCCGTCGTCGTTGTTGCCAAGCCCTGTGGATCCAATAGTGAGCCGATAGGTGTAAGCGTGTTTCGGCTCGCCGTATCAATGATGCTGATGGTGTCTGAACCCAGGTTGCTGACGTAGGCCACGCTCCCATCCGGGCTGAAGGAGACGCCGATCGGGGTGTTGCCGACGGGAACGACGGTGTTCTCTGACAGAGCAGCGACCGGCATGGAGGCTGGTTGGCCCACAGCCGTGACTGTGATCAGGGTCGTCACGCCAATCGCAAACTGAAGAAGTCTTGAGTAGGCATTCATTGCGGTGTTTTCCGATCTAGTGCCGAGTCCCCAGTGGACGAACGAGGTACTTGGAATGAACGTACATCGTTGCGTGTTCGTCCGGGCTGTCATGTGACGAAACGAAAACCCCCTGCCGAAGCAGGGGGTTTCATGAACTGGTCGGGGTGAGAGGATTTGAACCTCCGGCCTCCACGTCCCGAACGTGGCGCGCTAGCCAAACTGCGCTACACCCCGATGGTGCGAGGAGAGAGGCTACCCGGCGTTGGCGGGTTCCCCGTCGGGGGAATCGGTGCTCTCGACCGGAGCCGGAATGCCCTCGGCGTAGCACCCACCACCAGCGACGGCGCGAGCCGCGCGGCGCAGTCGCAACGAGTCGAGGGGCTTGATGAGCCAGCCGTCCGAACCGCTACGGCGTGCGAGATGGATGTCGACGTCGCGGTCGAGGAGCATCAGGATCGGAACGTGCGGCAACGTGCCACCGCTCTCGTCGAGACGCAGATCCATGGTGACGGCCACACCGCCCATGGTGCCGATCTGCATGTCGAGGATCACCAAGTCGGGTGTACGGGCCTTGACGGTGGGGGCCACCGCACGGCCGTCACGGCACACGGTGAACGATGTGTCGGGTCCACCGAGAGCGGCGGTCACTTCGTCGATGAGCCAGTCGGCGTCGGTAGCGAGGATCACGTGCACGGAGATGACGCTATCCCGACCGGTCGGGCGGGGGCGAACCTCGCTCAGCGATCGCCGAAGATCTCGCGGCCGATCGACCCGATGCTGGTCAGATCGTGCACGTCGTCGGCCCGCAGGGCCACCCGGGTCACCACGGCCGATTCGGCGTACGTGAGCAACGGCTCGATGCTCTTCTCTTCGGCGTCGGCCACCGCCACCAGATCGGCCATGTTGCGATGAAGGATCAATTCATCGGAGTCGGGTGACTCGGCCTCGAGACGCTTGATCTCCGTTCGCAACTTCGTGGCCGAGTGCTTCCCGAAGCGCGGTTGCAAACGGTTGACGATGACCGCACTGGTGTCGATACCCCCGCGCGCGAGTTGTGAGACGAAATACATGGCTTCGTTCACGGTGTCGTGACGCGGTGAGGCCACCACCACATAGCGCGTGTCGGTCGACCGCAGGAGCGACTGCACCCCTTCGGCCCGCGTGCGGAATCCCTCTTCGATGCCCTCGAACGCTTGGAAGAAGTCGATCGCGTCGGCGAGTACATCGGCTCCGATCACGCGCCCGATCGTGCGAAGGATCGGTTGGGCCGCGATGTTGAGGACTTTCAGCCCACCGCGGGCCGGCGCGATCAACCACCGGTACACACGGTGATCCAAGAAGTTCATGAGCTTCTGCGGTGCGTCGAGGAAGTCGAGCGCCTCGCGGCTCGGTGGTGTGTCCACCACGATCAAGTCGAAGCGATCGTCGTTGTGCAGTTCGAACAAGCGCTCGGCCGCCATGTATTCCTGGCTGCCCGACAACCGGCTGGCCACGTTCACGTAGAACTGGTTACCGAGGATGCGGTCCACCTGCTTCTCGTCACGCGCGTGTCGACGGATCACGCCATCGAACGTTGAGCGTGCATCGAGCATGGTCGCCCACATCTCTCCGTCGGGCAGCACCACCCGCGTGGTGTCGTTGCCGAGTTCACCGGCGATGCCCAGTGCATCGGCCAGACGACGAGCCGGATCGATCGTGATCACGCACACGCGTCGCCCGCGGCGTGCGGCTTCGATCGCTACGGCAGCAGCGGTTGTCGTCTTGCCCACACCACCCGAACCACAACACACGACGACCTTGGCCGACTCGACGAGAGCGGTGAACGAACCGTTCGACTTCTTGCGAGTCATGTCGAGGCCTGCTCGGAGAGAATGCGAGCCAGTCGCTCGATGTCGCGGGCGGCGAGGCCAGCCGTCGGAACGTGCGGCAACTCGATCGGCCGTTCACCGAGAAGAGTGGTGAGCCGATCGACCTCGCGAGCGTGAACCGCGCATCGCGTGGCACGAAAACGCGCCGCCTCGGCGAAGTCGCCCTCACCCATTCGCCCGGCTGCCACCAGCGCCTCCACGTCACTCGCGCGGTCGACACCATTCACCACCACGGGTGCCAACGCCACACCGACTTCCGATGTCATCGTCGCGGCTGTCTCGGAGAGTTCGTTCACCGGCGTGGTCTCAGGCAACGTCACGAGCACCACCCGACTGCGCGACGAATCGCGCAACATCGCATCGATCTCGATGGCTTGTGAGCGCAACGGACCGCCGCGAATCGTCGTCGCCATTGCTGACGGTGAACGCAGGAAACTGATCGCGTGGCCGGCGGCGGGTCCGTCGGCGATCACGAGATCGTGTGGTCCGTCGGGTCCGGCCAATCCGACGAGGTGCTTGATCTTGCCGAGCACGAGCAAGTCGTCGATACCAGGAGCCGCACTGGCCACGACGTCCACCACACCGGTGTTCACCAATCGCTTGGCCAGACGAGCCAATCCTTGGGTCGCGAGGTAGTCCTGCAGCGCCTCGCCGGCCGAGAGAGTGCGCAGATGGATGGAGCCCCGCTTGCTGGGTCCGCGGCCGCTGGCCACGACATCACCGTCGTACGTACTGCCAGCCGACGCACTCGCACCGAGCAGTGCAGCCAAGCCGGGTCGACCGTCAAGTGTCACAACCAACACGCGAAGTCCGGCATCGGCTGCAGCGGTGGCCAGAACAGCCGTTACCGTTGTCTTGCCGACACCCCCTTTGCCGGCCACCACGAGCAGACGCGAACTGGTGAACAGTCGGCTCGGATCAGGATTTTTCGGAGGCACTCGTGCGCAGACTAGCGATCCTCTTCATCGCGATCGGATCGGTGCTCGGTTTCGCCGACGTGTCGTCGGTCAACGCCACGGTCGCACCAGCCGATCAGTCGAGCGACACCGCGACGTCGTCCGAAGACGGCTCCAACGACATCGGTCTGGTTCCGGTCGACGTGCTGCAAGTGTCGGGCCTCGTCGATCGCATCGTGGTCGACGAGATCACCAAGGCGATCGACCGCGCTGAAACCGACGGGTCGCAAGCCCTCATTTTGCAGCTCAACTCGAAGGCCTCGGTGGTCGGCCGCGACGACATGAAAGATCTGTACCGGCAGATTCGTGATGCGTCCGTACCGATCGCCATCTGGGTCGGCCCGTCGGGTGCACGGGCCACCGGACTCGTCGCTCAGTTGCTCTCGGCCGCCGACGCCACCGGCATGGCACCGGGCGCACGCATCGGCAAGATCGGCACTCCGTTGTTCGACGAGGTGTCGTTCGGTGAAGCCACCGAGCAACTTCGCACCGAGACACTCGGATTCCAGGAAGCCCGTCGCGCCGGTGCCTTGAAGCTCGAGATCACCGACGAAGGCGCTCCCACCATTCGCAACATGGTGTTCGCTCTCGACGGACTCGAAGTCGACGGAGTCGTGCTCGACACCGCGATCGAATCGGTGGCCGATGACGGCACGGCATCGAGTGACATCACCACGGTTCGCTTCCAGAAACTCGGACTCATCTCGCAGATGTTCCACACCGCGGCCAGCCCGGCTGTCGCGTATCTCTTCCTCATCATCGGACTCGCGTTGCTCGTGTTCGAGTTCTTCACCGCCGGTATCGGCGTGGCCGGTGTGGTGGGAGCCGTGTGTCTGCTCCTCGGTTTCTTCGGATTGGGTGAACTGCCCGACCGCACCTGGGCCCTCGTCTTGGTGGTCCTGTCGATGGTCGCGTTCTCGGTCGATGTCCAGGTGGGAATCCCACGGTTCTGGACGGCGATCGGCATGGTGTTGTTCGTTCTCGGTTCGTGGTTCATGTTCCCCACGGTCGATCAACACACCTTGCGTCCGTCGTGGCTCACTCTTTTGGTAGGCATCGGCGGTATCGCATTCACCTTCTATTCGGGAATGCCGAGCATGACGCGCACGCGATTCGCCACACCGACGGTTGGGCGCGAGCGGATGATCGGAGCCACCGGCCGCGCCGTCACCGACATCGCCCCCGATGGCAGTGTGCAGATCGGTGAGGCACGCTGGAAGGCGCGCACCAATCGCGCCACGCCTGTGAAAGCCGGCGAGACCGCCCGCGTGGTCGCGATCGACGGCATCATCCTCGAAGTCGAACCCGAAGCCGGTGGCGCGCGCGACTATCGCGAACGCAAGCCGAAGACGGCCGACGCCAGCGAGTGAGCCTGTTCGACGATTCGGTCGAACTGCTGCCGTACGACGGCAGCGCCGTGTACTGGGAGTGGGCGCTCGGCGAGCGCAGTGCTGCGGCGATTCTTCAGCGATTGATCGACGACGTCGATTGGGAACAGCGCAGCATCGTCATGTTCGGCAAGGAAGTCGACCAGCCCCGACTCAACTCGTGGTACGGCGACGTCATCTACACCTATTCGGGCATCACCATGACTCCGCGCCCGTGGTTACCGATTCTCGACGATCTCCGGGAGGTGTGCGAGTCGCTGAGTGGTGCGCGCTTCAACTCCGTGCTCCTCAATCTGTACCGCGATGGTCGCGACAGCATGGGTTGGCACGCCGACGACGAAGCTGAACTCGGTCGTGAACCGGTGATCGCCTCGTTGAGCCTCGGCGCGGTACGGCGATTCCGCCTGCGCCACAACGAGTCGCGCCTCGTTGTCGATCGAGATTTGGCCAGTGGTTCGCTGGTTGTGATGAGCGGACTGTGCCAGCACGCGTGGAAGCACGAAGTGCCCAAGCAGAAAGCGATCACCGAACCGAGGGTGAACCTCACCTTCCGGTGGATTCACCCCGAACTGATCACTCGCGGTTGAGGCGCGGTCCGGCGATCCGCACGTCACCACGACGACGGGTGATGCCGCGGGCGTCGAGTTCGGTGGCGATCGGTACCGCGTGCTTTCGAGTCACGCCGAGCGCCTCGCGGAACTGCGACATCGTGAAGCCATCGGGATGAGCGGCGAGTAGCTGTGCGGCGGCGATTCGCGCGGTCTCCAGCGCGTCGACGTGAAACCACTCACCGTCTCGCTCGAAGAGAACTCCGGCTTTCTGCAGGCGACGCAATTCGGCGTTGGAGAGAGTGGTCGGTGCTGAGGGTGCGCAGCCACCAGCTTTGATCACGTCGATGTCGGGATGAGACAACAGCGGGTCGTCGGCACCTTCTTCCCGTGCGAAGCCGCCTGTAATCCGGATGTCGGCGAAGGTGGCGAGCACAGCGCGCTCGCGGTCATCGAGTGCGCTGACGTCGAGACCCTCAGGGCCAGCGGCTGTCACGCGTGTCCGTAGGGACACTGTGGTTGCCGTCAACACGGCCGGATCGACCACCCAGTGGGCGACACTCGGCGATCGCGACACGCCAGTGAAGCGACGAAGTTCGACGGCGTCGATCCAACCGCGCTCGGCCACGATGCGGTCGACGTTCGCATCATCGTCGTCGTGCGGTTGCGACCGCGAAGCCGTGAGCATCGGCGCCACGTCGCGCACCACACCGCCGCCCACCGTCTCGTCGCGGCCACTCTCACGGATCACGAAGTGATCGCCCATCACCAACGGTCGCGGTTCGGCCAAGTGCAGTCGAACGAACCCGCGGGCCCCTGGACGAATCGACTCGTCCGCGAGCACGCGCAACCGAACCGGCAACTCATCGGAGCCCACGTGCATCGTGTACGCACCGCGCCGCGTCACGTCGTGATCGAGCGAGACGAGCGCCGTGAACGACGCATCGAGCACCGTGGCCAGGTGCCAATCGTCGGCTCGAACAACGGCATGTCCGCGTCGAACTTCGCTGTGTTCGATACCGCTCAGGTTGAGTGCCACCCGATGACCGGGCTCGATCGAATCGACCGAACGACCGTGAGTTTGAATGCCTCGGATCCGTACTTCGCGCTGGAGTGGCTGTACGACAACGTTGTCGCCGACGGCGAGTGAACCATCGGTGAGAGTTCCGGTCACCACGGTTCCGCTGCCCTTCGGTGCGAACACGCGGTCGACGAACAAGCGCGGTCGACCGCGATCGGGCGAGGCCGCGGTCGCATCCATCATCAGGTCGAGTTCGCGCCGGAGGTCGTCGAGACCATCTCCGCGCACGGTCGACACCTTGACGATCGGAGCCTCCGCCAGGAACGTCCCCACCACGTGGTCGGCGATGTCGATGGCCGTGAGTTCGGCTTCGTCGTCGTCCACCAGATCGACTCGTGACACGACCACCACTCCATGTCGTGTACCGGCGAGTTCGAGGATGCGCAGGTGCTCCTCGGTCTGGGGCATCCAACCCTCGTGGGCGTCCACGACGAGGATCGCGCCGTGAATGCCGCCGACCCCGGCCAGCATGTTGTTGATGAAACGAATGTGACCTGGAACGTCGATGAGCGACACCTCACGTCCGGACGGGAGCGTGAAGTGCGCGAACCCGAGATCGATGGTCATTCCGCGTTCGCGCTCTTCGCGCCAGCGGTCGGGGTTGGTGCCGGTGAGAGCGGTGACGAGCGACGACTTGCCGTGGTCGACGTGACCCGCGGTCGCGAAGATCCTCATCGTGAGGCGAGTGCCTGCCGCAGCGCATCGACCACGACCTGATCGTCGGACGGATCGACGGTGCGAAGATCGAGGATCGTCACGTTGTCGCGTACGCGAGCGATCACCGGAGGCCGGAACGACCGCAGTGTCGCGGTGAGATCACCATCGAGTGCCAGACCCACCGACGGAATCGAAGCGCCCGGTGTGCTGCCGGCACCGGGCAACGATTCACAGACGATCACTCGCGTTCCGGTCACCTGCACAGCGATCGCTTCGGCCCGGCGCTGCAAATGATCGGTGCTCACCGAGGCCATGCGCCAGAACGGCACATCGGCGGTAACAGTGCGCGCGAGGTAAGCGAGCATCACCTCGTGCAGCGCAGCCAACACCAGGCCGCCCGGACGAAGTGCCCGCGCGAGCGGATGCTGCGCACAGGCCGCCACCAGGTCGGCTCGTCCGGCGATGATCCCGGTTTGCGGACCACCCATGAGTTTGTCGCCGCTGAACGTGATGAGTGACGCGCCGGCAAGCAGCGATTGACGGGCGGCGGGTTCACCGTTGAGCCAGGCCGGCGGACCCGAGTCGAGCCATGGGCACGCGGCATCGAGCAGACCCGATCCGATGTCGGCCACGACCGGAACGCCAAGCGTGGCCAACTCGTCGACCGGTGTCTCTTCGACGAAGCCGTCGATGCGGTAGTTCGACGGATGCACCTTCAGCACCAGAGCGACATCGTTGCCCTTGCGGCCGATGGCTTTGCGGTAATCGGCCAGGCGTGTTCGATTGGTGGTGCCCACGTCGACGAGTCGTGCGCCCGACTGTTCCATCACTTCGGGGACGCGGAAGCCGCCACCGATCTCCACACTTTCTCCGCGGCTCACTGCCACGTCGCGCCCGGACGCGAGCGCGGCCAGCACGAGCAGAACGGCAGCCGCGTTGTTGTTGACGACCATGGCGTCTTCGGCACCCACCGCGCGCGCGATGAGACGACCGATACCGCGCTGCCGACTTCCGCGACCGCCAGTGGCGAGATCGAATTCGAGATTCTGCGCACGGGGCGCCAGGTGCAGTTCGACAGGAGAGCGACCGAGGTTGGTGTGGGCGATCACACCGGTGGCGTTGATGACGGGAACCAGAAGCGAGGCGGCGATTCCGTCGGCGATGGACGATGCGCGACTCGGATCACCGAGTGCGATGGCTTCACGGGCCGCGTCCACGAGAAGCGGATGCGGAAGGCCGGTGGATGCCAGCGAACGAGCCAATGAGTCGACCGAGGGCGGTCGCGTCGTTGCGTCGTTCGAGGCCACGAATCCGACGCTAGTGGCCGACGGGAGATGCGAGAACAGGCGTGGCTAGGGTGACCTCGTGATCCTCCTTCTGCTCTTCGTGATCGTCCCGATCGCCGAGCTCTACACGATCATCAAGGTGGGCGGGGCCATCGGCTTCTTCAACACCCTCGGGATCATCATCGCGGTCGCCGTCATCGGCAGTTGGCTCGTGAAGCGTGAAGGTCTTCGTGTCTGGACGAAGTTCAACGAGGCGATCGCCCACGGCCGAGTACCCACGCGCGAAATCGTCGACGGCGTGCTCATTCTCGGCGCTGGTGCTCTGCTGCTCACGCCGGGATTTCTCACCGACGTGTTCGGAGTCCTCATGCTGTTCCCGCCCACGCGACTGATGTTCCGTTCGTATCTCCTGCGGCGAGCCAAGCGCGGCACCTCGTTCGTGGTGCGCGGCTTCGGCGGAGGAACCACGTCTACCCGCTTCGGCGGCCACGACGTGGTCGACACCGACGCCACCGAGCCCAAGGGTGAATTGTGAGTCGTCAACAAGACTTCGATCCGACCCAGGTGGCCATTCGCCCGGCCGCCACGGTGATGTTGGTGCGCGATCATCTCGGACCACTCGAAGTCTTCATGATGAAGCGGACCACCAAAGCGGCCTTCGCCAGCGGCATGTACGTGTTCCCTGGTGGAGCAGTCGACGATGGCGACGATTCGTACGAGATGACCGCAATCCGCGAGTGCTTCGAAGAAGCGGGCGTGTTGTTGGCCCGAGATGGCAGCGGACGCACTGTTCGGTTCGACTCCGAGCCCATGAAGGAGCGCTTCGAGGTGCACCGTCGAGCGGTTCACTCGGGTGAGCGCAGTATGACGAGCGTGCTCACCGACGAAGGTCTCACGGCGCAACTCGACGAGTTGGCCTGGGTGGGCCACTGGGTCACACCCTTCGGAGAGAACCGCCGGTTCGACACTCGATTCTTCGTGGTGGGCATGCCCGACGAACAAGACCCGCTGCACGACGACATCGAAACCGTCGACAGCACCTGGGTCGAACCGGCCGACGCGCTCGAACGGGCGAGGTCGGGTGAGTTGATGATGATGCCGCCCACCGTGGCGATGCTCACGTTCTTGAACCAGCACTCCACCGCCGATTCGGCGTTGGCGGCGGCTCGCGCAGTGGGCACCCCGCCCAAGGTTCTGCCCAAGGTGGTGTGGTCGGACGACGGTCAGTTGCGCGCGTTGTTGATGCCCGGCGACGCCGGCTACGACGACATTCCGACCCGCTGACCCGTGTTCCAGGCGTTGTAACCGCCGAGGATGTCGCTCACGTCGACGAAGCCGAGTGAACGAAGGGTGCTGGCCGCGATCGACGAGCGGTAACCACCGGCGCAGAACACCACGGTGGGTTTGCTGCGATCGAGTTCACCGACACGACGAGTGAGCGAAGGAAGATCGATGTGCCGGGCACCGGTGATGGTGCCGGCCTCCACTTCGCCCTTGTTGCGCACGTCGACGAGTTGTAGATCGTCGAGTTCGGTGCGTCGGTGGTCGAATTCGTGCGCGGTGAGGCGTGATGCTGATGCGACCAGCGTCGGATTCTCGAGGAACTGCTTCACCGGATCGTCGAGGTATCCGATGACGGCATCGAAACCGATGCGGGCCAGTCGAGTGAAGGCTTCCCGTTCGCGTCCGGCCTCGGCGACGATGACGATCGGCGTGCCGGCCACCACGACTTCACCGGTGTACTCGGCGAAGCGACCACCCAGACCCACGTTGATGGAGCCGCGCAGGTGACCGATGGCGAAGTCGGCGTCGTCGCGGCAGTCGACCACGGCGGCACCGCTCTTCATCGCCGACAGAACGTCGTCGATCGACATTGCGGCGAGCGGTGCGTCTTCGTGAAACACCTCGCGGATCTGTCGATTGGTGGTGGCGGCATGGAGGAAATAGAGCGGTGCGGTCGATTGTCCCTCGGTCACGACGGCCACGAAGTCGTCGACCGACATGGGCGCCAACGCGTAGTTGAATCGGCGCTGCTCACCGATCGTGCTCACGGTGTTGGTGGAGAGGTTCTTACCGCAGGCGCTACCAGCTCCGTGAGCGGGATACACGAGTGTCGAGTCGGGGAGGGCGAGCAGTTTGTCGCGCAGTGACGAGTAGAGCATGCGGCCCAGATCGTCGGCTCGCTGACCCACCGACGCGAGCAAATCGGGTCGGCCCACGTCGCCGATGAACAAGGTGTCGCCGGTGAACACGGCGTGGGGCGTCGACGACTTGGTCTCGCGGGCCACGATGGAGATCGACTCGGGCGTGTGTCCGGGTGTCTCGAGAATCTCGAGATGAACGTTGTCGTCGGTGTCGCCGAGTCGAATGATCGAACCGTTAGCGAGAGCATCGATCGGAAAGTCGGTGCGACCGGCTGCGGCGGCACCGAACACGATGCGGGCTCCGCAGGCTTCGGCCAGTTCGAGATGGCCCGACAAGAAGTCGGCGTGGAAGTGCGTCTCGATCACATGAGTGATGGTGAGTCCGTGTTCGCGCGCGTCGTCGAGATAGAGCGAGATGTCGCGCTGCGGATCGATGACCACCGCCTGCCCGCTGGTGATGTCACCCACCACGTACGACGCGTGCGACAGACAGGCGAGATAGTGCTGATTGACGTAGAGGCTCATGGTTGGTCGCTCACGCCAACTTCAAGAACAACTTCTCCACCTCGGACAAGTCGAAGCCGTTCTTGGCGGCCTCCTTCGGGTCGGAGATGCAGTGCGTGAGCCCAGCGGCGAGGAGTTTGAACCCCACTTGATCGAGGGCCGTACTGGCCGCCGATACTTGGGCGACCACGTCGCGGCATTCGCGACCCTCGGTGAGCATCTGCTGGATACCGCGGACCTGGCCTTCGACGCGGCGCAGCCGCTTCACCAGATCGTCGATCGTCTCGTCGGGAAGTTTCATGGTGCTCCTCTCGCCTTCGATAGTACCCCCAGGGGTATCGAAATCAAGGCGGGAGGTATCAGCCGCGCGGGCTGAGGGTCACCGGCGTCTCGCTGACTTCCTGGCGGGCCGAGCACCCGGCCATCTGGACCGGCGGCACGGTCTCACGCACGATCTGGTCGGCGATGGCCCGGAACGCGTCGGCGGCCGGACCCGAACCAGCCAGCGAGACGGGCTCACCGGCGTCTCCGCCGGCGGCCACGGTGGGTTCGATCGGAATCTGCCCGAGCAGCGGAGCTCCGATTTCATCGGCCAGGGCTTGTCCGCCACCGACACCGAACAACGGGTACTCCGAACCGTGATCGCACACGAACGTGCTCATGTTCTCGATCACACCGGCGATGCGCAGGAAAGAACGGCGCGCCATGTCGGCCGCGCGGATGGCCACCTTCTGCGCGCTCACGGCTGGCGTGGTGACGATCACCATGTCGGTTCGCGGCAACAACCGCGCCAATCCCATCTGAACGTCTCCGGTGCCGGGCGGCATGTCGATGAGCAGATAGTCCATCTCGCCCCACGCCACATCGCGCAGGAACTGCTCGAGTGCCTTGGTGAGCATGAGTCCACGCCACATGAGAGCGGTTCCCTCGTCGTCGACGAGGAAGCCGGTACTCACGACCTTCAGGAGACCCTTCCCGACTGTGCGCGTGTTGGGCAGGATCTTGGGCCGTCCACTCTCTTCGTCGCGCTCGGCCTCGAGACGCTGATCGATGCCGAGCATGCGTGGAACCGAGAAGCCCCAGATGTCGGCGTCGAGAACACCAACCGTGTAGCCCTGGGCGGCGATGGCGGCAGCGAGGTTGACCGTGACCGAGCTCTTGCCCACGCCACCTTTGCCCGACGACACCGCGATCACGCGCGTGGTTGCGGCCACTTCGGTTTCGGGGGCTCGCTCACGTGCGTTCCAGCGGGCCTTGGCCATGGTGGCCGACCGCTCGTCGCTGGTCATCTCGCCCCATTCGATCTTCACGCCGCGCACACCGGGGTGAGTGGCCACGCGGGTCTCGATGTCCTTCTTGATCTGGGCGCGCAACGGGCAGCCACCGATGGTCAACTTGACGTCGACCACCACGAAGCCATCGGCCGACACCGAACGACTCGAGGCCATGCCCAGGTCGACGACGTCACTGCCCAATTCGGGGTCGATGACGGCCCGGAGAAGGTTGGTGACTTCTTCCACGGACGGCGGCTCGAACGGGCGCGTCATGGCCCAATCGTACCGGTGGTCCCGCCGAGACTGGCCAGCCAGGCCACCGATACAATGAGGACAACGACGGAGGAGAACAAACGTGATCACCCTCACCGATTCAGCAGCCACCAAGGTCAAAGAACTTCTCGAAGCCGAAGGTGCAACCGATCTCGCGTTGCGTGTGGCCGTGCGCCCCGGCGGATGCAGCGGCTTCTCGTACGAGATGTTCTTCGATGGCGACATCGCCGACGATGACAAGCAGGCCTCCTACGGTCCGGCCGTTCGCGTGGTCGTCGACCCGGCGTCGGCTCAGCTTCTCGAGGGCGCGACCCTCGATTACAAGGACGGCCTCAATCAGGCCGGGTTCAACATCACGAACCCCAACGCAACCCGCACGTGCGGTTGCGGCCAG
The DNA here is from genome assembly GCA_964513215.1 of uncultured Bifidobacterium sp. Taxonomy (GTDB): domain Bacteria; phylum Actinomycetota; class Acidimicrobiia; order Acidimicrobiales; family Ilumatobacteraceae; genus Casp-actino8. The sequence goes on along the minus strand of CAZELU010000041.1, from coordinate 2,959 downwards.
TCGTTCAGCTGAGCGCTTCGCGAATTTCGTTCGCGTCCCACACCGCGTCGAGTCGTTCGACGATCGTGCCGGTGCTGTCGGTGATCCACACGACCGGCTCGAACGTGAGCATGGCCGCCTCCACTGCCGGGGCCACCACGGTCGCCGCATCGTCGGCGTACACGTCGGCATGAACGAACACCGCTGAATCGCCGAGTTCGTCGGACAACGCGATCATCTGCTCGAGGACGGGCCCGCACACTCCGGTCTGACAGTGCGCTGGCGTGCCCACCACGTACACCACGGGTTTGCCGAGCGCGAGTGCTTCGGTGAGTGTGACCGCGTGGAACGGGCACGGCTCGGGTTCGCGCGAACAGATGGGGTCGACTCCTCGCGGATCGTCGACGGTGGGCGTGTCGAAGCCGGGCAGCGACTCGCCCACGCGTGCAACCGGTAGTTCTTCGGCTGGTCGTACCTGAAATGCGGTGGGTTCGGTCGGACCGCCGTCGACGACGAGTCCGTACACACCCGCAGTGGTGAGCGCGGTGCGGAACACGTAGAACGGAATCGTGCCGTCGCCGAGCGTGCGGCGATCGGCGAACAAGTTGTCGATCAACACCTCACCGGTGTCGTAGTCGACGACCTTGCCGGTGAGTCGAGTGGGTCCTTCGGCGAGTAGGCCGGCGGCCGTCGCGAGCGATACCGGCAGTCGTTGGAGTCCGGGTGCGAGTTCGGTCGGTACCCACCGCGTCGCCAACACCACGTCGTCGGGCAACGTCGAGTCGCCGTTCGTGCCATTTGTGCCGTCGTTGCTGGAGTCGTTGGTCGAGTCGCCGGCGCAGGCCGCGATGAGCAGAGCGGTGGGAAGGGCGAATGCAGCCGTACCCGCGGTGCGTAAGAGGTCGCGTCGCGAGGTGGAGCGAGGAGTCACACACCGAACGCTATTGGCGCGCATGGGTGTGCACCAGATCACGGGCTGTGACATGGAAAGGTGGAGGGCGTGGAGTTCGTGTTGAACGGCGAGCCGGTGTCGGTCCCTTCCGAGGGAACGTTGTTGTCGGCCCTGCGCGATCGATTGGGTGTGCACTCGGCCAAGGACGGCTGTGCACCGCAGGGTCAATGCGGTTGTTGCACCGTGCTCGTGGACGGTGAGCCGCGGGTGGCCTGTGTGACGCCGGTGTCGCGCGTGGCCGGTCGTGCCGTCACCACGTTGGAAGGTGTCGACGACAGCGTTCGGCAGGGTTGGGCCGAGGCGCTCTGCGCAACCGGTGGCAGTCAGTGCGGGTTCTGCACACCAGGGATCGTCATGCGATTGCTCGACGTCGAACCGGTGAAGGCCGATGTCGAGCGGGCGTTGCTGGCCCATGTGTGTCGATGCACCGGATGGCAGACGATCGTCGAAGCCGCTGTCGACCGTCCGCAACGACGCGAACGCGACCTCGATGCCGCCGCTGCGCGCGCTCGTATCGAAGGAGGCGCGTCACAACGAGTGGCCCCTGATGTCGCGCTGGGTCGTGGAGGTTTCGCCGACGATTCGGCACCGTCCGATTCGCTGGTGGCGATACTCGCGCCATCGGGCGAGTGGGTCGTCGCGTCGTCGGTGCCCGAAGCCCGTCAACGTGCCGGCGTCGTTCCCGGTCGTCGCTCGACCGTCGGACTCACTTGGCCGATCGACGTACCCTCTGAGCGACAACACGAATTCGTGCGAACTCTGCGCACCACGTGGGTCGAGCCGGCGTATCTCGAACCCGATGCGGTGTGGTGTGCGCCGGGTGGTGAACCGACGGGACCGCTCACCAACGGTGGTGCGTTCGGTGGCAAGACAACGTCGTGGTTGCGCGACGAAGTGCGGCGACTCGCCGACGAACACGGACAGCCGATGCGCATCGTGCTGTCGCGCGAAGACGTGGTGCGCCGCGGAGCGAAGCGGCCGCCGTTGGCGGCCGGAGTTCGCGCCGATGGAAGCGGAGTCGTATGGGTGCGAAGGACGCCCGGTGTGCGCGAACTGGTGGCCACCGTGGCATCCGATTGGGACGTGATCGAGGTCGATGTTCCCGGACCACCCACGTCACTCGATCTGCGCGCTGCCGTGTGGGCCGAGATCGCGGTTCTCCGCGCGTCGGTGAACGATCACGATCGAGTGGTGGCCCCGAATGGCGCGTGGGCCGAAGCGTCGAGTTCGGGTGACGTCGTGACCGTTCGGGTCGGTTGTGGCGACACGTTGGACGACGTGACGTTCCGTTCGTATTGCATCGGTGCCGCGCACATGGCGCTGGGCTGGGTTCGGTCGGAAGGCATCGCGGTCGATGTACAGGGGACGGTGCACGACCTCACGATTCGATCGTTCGGTGTCGTTCGCGCGGTCGACACTCCGGCCGTGCACATCGAGGTCGTCGACGACGGTTCACCGGTCCGCAACGTGAGCGATGCGGTGTTCGCGGCCGTGGCCGCCGCCGAGTGGCGCCGCGCCGAGTTCGCTCCGCGCTGGCCGTGCGCCCGCGACGGTCGATGACTAGCGTGAGGGCATGGCCAACAAACCAGCTGCTCCCATCGGTCCGTACACCCCGGCTGTTCGCGCCGGCGACTGGGTGATCGTCTCCGGTCAACTCGGCATCAAGGACGGGGCACTCGTTCCCGGTGGCGTGGCCGGCCAGACCGCGCAGGCTGTCGTCAACCTGAAGGCTCGTCTGAAGGAGATGGGTCTCACTATTCACGACGTCGCCAAGACTCTGTGCTTCCTCACCGACATGGACACCTTCGCCACGTTCAACGAGGCGTACGTGGCCGGCTTCGACGGAGCGCGTCCGGCCCGATCCACCATCGGCGTAGCCGCGCTGCCTTTCGGCGGTGCGGTGGAAATCGAGGCCTGGGCCTTCAAGCCGGTCGCAGCGAAGTCGGCGCCGAAGAAGGCGGGCGCGAAGAAGGCCGGCGCGAAGAAGACCGTGAAGAAGGCTGCGCCCAAGAAGTCCGCCGCGAAGAA
>CAZELU010000040.1:0-18415 GCA_964513215.1 uncultured Bifidobacterium sp. | reverse complement strand
GACGGTGTCGGAACTGGGCCACTTCTTTCAAGACGTCCACGAAGGTCGCGATTGCGCCATCCACCAGAGTGCGGCCGAGTTCGGGGCTGGCCTGAGTGGGGTCACCGATGTGGCCATGATCGCCGAAGTCGTTGCTGAGCCAACCGAACGCCACCGATCCTCCGAACCGAACATGACGGTTGGCAGCCAGGTGTTCAGGAATCTCGCGAACGGCCTTCGACATGTCGACCAATTCGGGATGCAGGTGGAGCATCATCGACGTCTCGTCGGTTCCACCGTGCACACCCATGCCCAACTCCGACGGCGGCGATGCGCCACCCTGATCGGCTGGTTGCGACGGATGGGCCAAGAAGGTCTCGAGGCCGAACTGCAACCGCAATTCGCGGTTGGCCATGGCCACGAGCGCACTGTTTCCGCCGTGGCCGTTCAGGAACACGAGTTTGCGAGCACGCGTGGCGGCGACACACCGCCCGATGTCTTCGAGAACCGACAACATGGTTCGCGCCGACATCCAAATGGTGCCGGCGTTCCAGGCGTGCTCGTTGCTCTTCGTGTAGGCCAGCGGCGGCAGCAACCACGCGTCGACCCCGGCGTCCACGGCACGCGGCACGGCGGCTTCGGCCACTGCCGAGGCAATGGCCAAGTCGGTGATCAGCGGGAGATGCGGGCCGTGCTGTTCGATCGCGCCGAGAGGCTGGACGATGACCGACTTCTCGGTCAGCGCCGAGGCGACTTGCGGGCCACGAAGATGCGCGATGTGACGAGACACGCTTCGACACTACTTCGCCAACCTTGCCGGCATGAGAGACTCGGGGGCGCATGAGCAATCTCCCGTCGTCGTGCGATGTCGTCGTCATCGGAGCCGGTCACAACGGCCTCGTGGCCGCCAATTACCTCGCTCGCGGTGGATTGTCGGTGGTCGTTCTCGAAGCTCGAGATTCGGTGGGTGGCTGTTCGTCCACCGAATCGTTCGGTGGTGCGCGCGTCAACATCTGCAACTGCGATCACATCACGTTCCGAACCACCGGCGTCGTCGATGAACTCGGCTTGGGTGAACACGGTCTGCGCTACCTCGACGTCGAACCGTCGCAACTCAACATTCCGTGGGACGACGGTCCGGCCTGGCCGATCTTCCACTCGGTCGACGAAACGGTCGATGCATTGCGCCTCACCTATCCGCACGAAGCCGACAACTATCGGCGTTACGCCGCCGCGGCGGTTCCCGTGGCACGACTCGTGCTCTCGGCCGCCGCCGCCGGGCCTCGCCGACGCGCTCTCGTGTCGTCGGTACTCGCCAAACGCGGGAACGGCGTGGCCAACCTTCTGAAGTGGAGCCGCATGAGTGCGGCCGGGGTGATGCGCTCGTTCTTCGGTGACGAGCGCGTGTTCACACCAGCCCTCGCCACCGGTCCGGTGGTGTGGGGCCTGTCCCCCGAACTTCCGGGCACCGGACTCGGTGCCCTCACGTTCGCGTTCAGGCACGCGGCGCAAGTCGGCCGACCCGTGGGCGGCAGTGGCATGTTGTCCGCCAGCTTGGCGAGCGCTCTGTTGTCACGGGGTGGCGTGATCGCCACCAACAGCCCCGCCCAGTCGATCGTCGTCGACGGCGGTCGGGCCGTTGGCGTGACGCTCAGCGGTGACCGAACCATTCGGGCCCGCACGGTCGTCTCAGCCGCCGACCCGCGCCGCACGTTGCTCGATTGGATCCAGAATCCACCCTCGTCGGCCGGCCCGCTCATCGAGCGCTGGCGAGCAGCCGAGCACCAAGCGGGCTACGAGAGCAAGATCGACGCGATCATCAGCAGTCCACCTCGCTATCGCCGCATGGATCCGCGGTTGGCCGATCGTTTCGATCCCCTCACTCCGTCCACGATGATCGTGCCGACGGTGCGCGAGATGCACGAAGCGTTTCTCGCCATGTCACGCGGTGTCGTGGCCGAACGCCCGGTCTTCTTCGCCAACGTGCCCACCGGCCTCGATCCGTCGATGGCTCCACCGGGACAGCACGTGTTCAGCCTCGAGGCGCTCTTCACCCCCTACGCGCATCCGGGTGGCTGGGCCGCGTCTCACGAACCGCGTCGCTGGCTCGAGCGCTTCGCCGACTTCGTCGAGCCCGGTTTCCTCGATTCGCTCGGCGAATGGCGAGCCATGACGCCCGATCGCTACGAGTCGGAATTCTTCCTACCGCAGGGCCACGCCACCAGTTTCGCCGGCGGGCCACTGGCCGCCCTGAAGGCCGACCCGCCCGAACTCACGCGCTATCGCACGGCGATACCGGGCTTGTTCTTGTGCGGTGCCGCCACGTTTCCAGGTGCGGGCATCTGGGGTGCGAGTGGCCGCCACTGCGCGACCGAGGTTCTGCGCGACTTCTAGGCGTCGCGAACGGCGCCTTCGCGCGCCACGACCGGCTCTTTGTCGCTCCAGGGGAAGTTGATCCAGAGCGTGGTGGAGCGCCAGGTGTAATTCGGGCGCACCACCGAATGCGGCTTGTCGTACAACACCGCAGTGCGCACCTCGGCCACCTTGCCCGCACAGAACTGCTCGACGCTTCGCAAGGTATGGCCGGTGTCGGCCACATCGTCGGCAATGAGAATGCGTGCGTGGGCCAGGTCGACGAAATCGGGCGCCGGCGGCATGATGCGCGGAACTTCGAGACGGGTGTCGACTCCGGTGTAGAACTCGACGTTCATCGTGTACACGTTCTTGACCGACAACGCGTAGCCCAGCGCGCCACCGATGAGCAGTCCGCCGCGGGCGATCGACAAGATCATGTCGGGTTCGTAGCCGTCGTCGGCGACCATCTGAGCCAGATCGCGGGACGCCTCTCCGAAGATCTCCCACGTCATGATCTCGCGCTGATCGCTCGCCATGAACCGAATGTAGACGGCGGGCCGTGGTGCGACCAACGCCGTGGACGAGAAGTCAAACGATCTTCAGACCCTTGAGGCCCGGCGGCGGTTTGGGGAACTGTGGATTCATGTCCTGCAGTTCGGCCAACACGATCTTGGCCACGGCCAGATCGCGAACCCACTTGTTGTCGGCCGGGATCACGAACCACGGCGCATCGGCCCGCGAGGTCTCCTTGAGGAGTTCTTCGTAAGCCTGTCCGTACTTCGGCCACAGTTCTCGATCGCTGAGGTCGCTCGGATCGTGTTTCCAGCCGCTCTCCGGGTTGTCCACGCGCTTCTGCAGCCGCAGCCGCTGAACGTCGTGCGACACGTGAAGGTAGAACTTCAGAACTCGCGTCCCTTCGTCGACGAGCAACTGCTCGAAGTCGCGCACATGGCGGTAGCGCTGACGCCACACCGCCTCGGGCACGAGGTTCTTGACCCGAGGTACGAGGATGTCCTCGTAGTGACTGCGGTTCCAGACGCCGATCTCTCCCCGGGCCGGGCACGCGGCGTGACACCGCCACAAGTAGTCGTGCATCTTCTCGACTCCGGCCGGGACCTTGAAGTTGGTCACCTTCACACCGGCCGGATTCATTCCGGTCATGACGTGGCGGACCAGGCCGTCCTTGCCCGATGCGTCGCGCCCCTGCAGCACGATGAGAAGACTCTGCTGGGCCTCGGCGAGGAGACGGTGCTGCAGAGTCGCCATCTGTCCGAGAACCTTGGCGAGCTCTCCTTTGGCCGAATCCTTCTCCCAACCGAGCGTGTCGTCGGTCGAACGCTGCTCGAGGTTGGGCGCCTTGTTGCTCGGGACCTGGAGGCGACGGACCAATCTTTCGACCACGAGCGGAACCTAGTGGCCGCGCTCGGCCTCCGAACGGTTTCCCCGTGAGACCATCACGGGTCGACGTACGGACAGTGCCGACACCCGCTCCCACAGCAGTAGTTGCGATCGGCAAGGAATCGTGCGGTGAACACCGTCAGGCGGGTGGACGGGTCGACGTACGACGATCGACCGGCCATGACCGCGGCATCGTGCGCTTCCATCACCACCGCCTCCGAGCCGGCCGGGATCCGACCCGGCTTCGGACTCTTCAATCCGTCGACACGAAGAGCGAGACGACGGGCCATTTGTGAATGGTCTCACGAGCGGCGAATTCGCGACCTACCGGACGTCTTCCCTTGACCCGCTCGACCCAACGACTAGATTCATCGCATCGTTCGGCTGGGGGGTCTCGACGATGCGCCCTCCCCTGTCGCGCGGTGATTCACAACACATCGTCGGTTCGCCGACACAAGGGGGAAACGTGACATCAACGATTCGCTCCAGGAAGCGTCCTGGAGTTCTCTTCGGTGCCGTCGCCGTGACCATCGGTCTCGTGGCGGCAGCCTGTGGCGGCGACGATGGAGGTGGCGGAGATTCCGCTGACACCACCGCAGCCGCCGAAACCACTGCTCCGACCGAGACCACCGACGTCATCGATCCGATGACTGCGGTGACACCCGGTGGCAAGTTGGTCATGGGTATCGAGGCCGACACCTCGTCGCCCTGGCGTCCGGCCGAGATGGTGTGCGCCATCTCGTGTCATCAGACCATTCGCTCGATCTACGACACTCTCATGATCCCCGGTAGCGACAACGCTCCGATTCCCTATCTGGCTTCGGCCGTCGAGCCGAACGAGGACTTCACCGTGTGGCGCGTCACCGCTCGCTCGGGCGTGAAGTTCCACGATGGCACCGACTTCGACGGTGCGGCCATCGTCGACAACATCAGCCGCCACAAGTCGGCGCTACTCACCGGCACCGCCATCAAGCAGGTCACCGACATCTCGCTCGACCCGGCCGACCCGATGACTGCGATCATCACGGTCGAGAAGCCGTGGGCCACGTTCCCGTGGTACCTCACCGGACAGGTCGGCTACATGGCCTCGCCCACATGGCTGGCCGCGTCCGACACCGACGAGGCACTGCGTGCTCAGCCGGTCGGCACCGGTCCGTTCGTGTACGTCGATTACAAGCCGCAGGAATACTTCAAGGCCGCGAAGAATCCGAACTACTGGAACGCTCCGTTCCCGTACCTCGACGAGATCGAGTTCATCCCGATCCAGGACAGCCTGAAGCGCCGTGACGCCCTCAAGGCCGGCGACGTCGACATCATCCACACTGGAAACGGCGAAGTCATCACCGAATTCCGCGGCGGTGTCGACGGATTCACCTCGACCGAGATCACCAAGAACGGCGAGACCGCGTACTCGCTGCTCCACGTGACCCAGGAAGGTTCGCCGCTCACCGACAGTCGGGTGCGCTGCGCTCTGGCCTATGCCACCGACAACGCGACGGTGAACGAGGTCGTGAGCTTCGGCGTGAACCAGTTGGCCAACGGACCGTTCTCGCCCGGCCAGGTGGGTTACCTCGAGGATTCGGGTTACCCGCTCGCCCAGGACATGGCCAAGGCCCAGGCCCTGATCGCCGAGTACAAGGCCGAGAACCCGGGCGAGTTGAAGATCTCGCTGGCCACCACGCAGGACGCAACCAACCTCGTGATCGCCAACTATCAGAAGGACTGGTTCGAGGAGGCCGGTGTCGATTCGGTCACCATCGACCAGATCGATCAGGCCCAGTACATCGTGACGGCGTTGCTCGGAAACTTCCAGGTCTTCCAGTGGCGTAACCACGGCGGCGTCGACCTCGACCAGCAGTACTTCTGGTGGCACAGCTCGTCGTCGCTCGACGTCGGCACGCTGGCTCTCAACTTCGGTCGCATCAAGGACGCCAAGCTCGACGAATTGCTCGATGCCAACCGCGCATCCACCGATCCGGCCGAGAAGAAGCAGATCGCCGAGGACGTGAACCGTCTCTTCGCGACCGAGTGCTACAACCTCTGGGGTTCGTACCAGGTCTGGTTGCTGGCCCACAAGACGGGGATCATGGGGACCGATGCGGCCAACTTGACCACCCCGGAAGGTGCACGCGCACTCGAGGGAGCCGGCATCACCGGCACCTACTACCCGCACACCATCTGGGTCCAGCAGTAATCACCTGATGTCCAGCGACACCGTGGAGGCGCCGAACCGATGAGATACTTCCTGCAGAAACTCTCGCAGTTGCTCATCGTCGTGTTCGCCGTGACCTTCACGGTGTCGCTGGCACTGGGGGCCATCCCCAACGCCGAAGAACGCATCATCGCCGCCAAAGGCAGCGGTGCCATCAACGAGGAAGAGAAGAACAAGCTCCTCGACTCGCTGAACTTGCGCGAACCCACGATCGTCCAATACGGCTACTTCGTTCAGGACCTCGTGACGCTCGACTGGGGCACCACGTTCAACGGCAACCAACCGATCAGCACGTCGATCTCCGACGGATTGAAGATCTCGATTCGTCTCATGATCTACGGCCAATTGATCGCCTTGCTCATCGCGATTCCCATCGCCTTGCTCGCGGCCTATCGAAACGGCGGCGTCTTCGACCGAACTTCCACCACGGTCTCGTTCGGGTTCATCTCCATGCCCAACTACGTGCTGGCGACCGTTCTCGGCCTTCTCTTCACGGTTCGATGGCAATGGTTCCCGGCCATCTCCGAGGACATCGGGTTCTTCGCCAGTCCGTGGGAACACTTCAAGAACTTCTTCCTCCCCACCATCGTGTTGGCCCTGCCGCTGGCCGCCACGTACATGCGCCTCTTGCGGGCCGACCTCATCAACACGCTGCAGTCCGACTTCATCACCACCGCTCGAGCCAAAGGCGTGAGCACACCCCGCATCTTGTTCGGGCACGCCCTGCGCCCGTCGCTCTTCTCGCTCGTCACGGCGGCCGCCGTGAACGTCGGCGCATTGGTGGGCGGCTCGGTCGTGGTCGAAACGGCTTTCAACCTCAATGGTCTGGGTCGCCGCACGGTGCTCGGCATCTTCGCCTCCGAGTTCCGCCTGGTTCAGATCACCGTGGTGGTCCTCGCGCTCGTCTACGTGACCATCAACTTCTTGGTCGACATCTTGTACGGATTCCTCGATCCGCGAGTCCGCGCCGGACGATTGGGCTGACATCATGACCGACACAACCTCCGTCACCTTGCCGCACGACGATCGGCCGGCTCCGAAGAAGTTCCGTCAGCGTGGCCGGATCACCAAGTGGATCTCGGTCGCCTGGCTCGTCTTCATCGTGTTCACGGCCATCGGGGCCTCCTGGCTCCCCTACGTCAACCACTCGTGTGATCAGTTCGCCAACGAAGACCTGTGCAGCACGCATCTCGACACCAACCCGCTCCTCTCCGAGCGGCCACCCACGTGGGCCTTCTTCTCCGAGACCACCCGACCCGTCGTCGGTGACGCTCCCGAGCGGGCCGGCTTCTTCGGAACCGACACCAACGGCTTCGACATCTTCAGCCGCACGATGTTCGGAGCTCGCAACTCGCTCCTCATCGGAGCAATGTCGATCATCTTCGGCATCCTCATCGGCGGAACGTTGGGTCTGATCGCGGGTTACGTGGGTAAACGGGTCGACAAAGTGATCGACACGATCATGAACATCTTCCTGGCTTTCCCAGCACTACTTCTGGCCATCTTCATCGTCGGCTTCTTCGACAGTTCCACGACTTCGGAAGCGAAGTCCCGATCGATCGTTCCGATCATCATCGCTCTCGTCATTCTTTCGATACCTCCCATCGCCCGACTCGTGCGTGCGAACACGATCGTCTTCGCGCAACGCGAGTTCGTCCTGGCCGCTCGCAGTCTCGGAGCCAAGAACGCTCGTGTCATCGTGCGCGAGATCCTCCCCAATGTCTTCCCGGCCATGGTCACCTTCGCGATCACCGGTATGGCCATTCTGATCGTGGCCGAAGGTGCTCTCGCCTACCTCGGGCTCTCGGTGAGCGCACCCACACCAACGTGGGGAGCCATGATCTTCGGTGGGCAAGCGAAACTCGAGACGGCGTGGTGGATCTCCATCATGCCGTCCATCGTCCTCTTCCTCACCGTGTTGGCCATCAACTTGCTCGGTGACGCGCTGAGTGAGAAGTTCCGGATCAAAGAGGCCATCGGATGAGCACGCTTCAGACCGCAGTACGCCGCGAAACCGGCACCTTGCTCCAGATCGAAGACTTGGCCACGCATTTCGTCACGGCTGGTGGCGTGGTACGCGCCGTCGACGGTGTGTCGTTCTCGCTTCAACACGGTCAGCGTCTTGGCATCGTGGGCGAGTCGGGATGCGGAAAGACGATCCTCTCGCGTTCGATCATGGGTCTGCTCCCCCGGCGCAACGTGATCCGCAAGGGCTCGGTGCTGTTCGAGGGAACCGAGCTCACCACCATGAGCCTGAAGGATCGCCAGAAAATCTGGGGCGCCGAGATGGCGATGATCTTCCAGGACCCGATGACGTCGCTGAATCCGGTGATGAAGATCGGCAAGCAATTGGCCGAACCGCTGCGTATTCACCTGGGTTCCACTCGCGAGAACGCTCAAGAGATCGTGCTCAAGCTTCTCCAGGACGTCGGCATTCCCGAGCCCGAGAAGCGCCTCGAGCAGTACGCCCACGAACTGTCGGGCGGTATGCGTCAGCGCATCATGATCGCCATGGCCCTGGCCTGCGGCCCGTCGGTCCTCTTCGCCGACGAACCCACCACTGCTCTCGACGTCACGGTGCAGGCCCAGATCCTCGACCTCATCGAAGACCAATGTCGTGAGCGCAGCATGGCTCTCGTCCTCGTGACCCACGACTTGGGCGTGGTGGCCGGCCACACCGATCAGATCATCGTGATGTACGCCGGCAAGATCGTGGAGATCGCCCCCACCGCCACGTTGTTCTCGAAGATGAAGATGCCCTACACCGAGGCCCTCTTCCAGAGCATCCCGAAACTCGACGACCCGAGCCACACGCGTCTCACGACCATCGGCGGCCGTCCACCGAACCTGGTCGCCCCGCCCGCGGGCTGCCGTTTCAGCCCGCGTTGTCCGTACGCCACCGACAAGTGCACCTCAGTCGAACCCGAATTGCAGCAGTCCGAACCAGGCCATCTCTTCGCCTGTCACCATCCGGTGGGTTCCGATCGCTGGAACGAAGTTCAGGTTTCGTTGGGTCGACGCTCGGGAGGACACTGATGGCTGGTACGGGTCACGCCCATCTCCGCGGCGACGCACTCTTGTCGGTGCGCGATCTCGTGGTCGAGTTTCCGGTCGGCCGGACCGGCCTGAAGGTCAACGCCGTGTCGGGCATCTCGTTCGACGCTCAGAAGGGCGAGACCCTCGGCATCGTGGGCGAGTCGGGCTGCGGCAAGAGCACCACCGGACGCGCCATCATGCAGATCCCGCGTCCCAAGAGTGGCGAGGTCACGTTCGACGGCCAGAACCTGATGCAGGCCGACGCCGAGACCATCCGTCGTCTGCGCACCAACATCCAGATGATCTTCCAGGATCCCATCTCGTCGCTCAACCCGCGACGCAGTGTGCGCGACATCGTTCTCGAACCGCTCAACATCTGGAAGATCGGCACCAAGGACGAACGCCTTGCTCGCGTGAACAAGGTTCTCGAGGACGTCGGCATCGATCCGGCCGTGGCCGCCGATCGACGCCCGTACCAGTTCAGCGGCGGACAGTGCCAGCGCATCAGTATCGCCCGTGCGTTGGTTCTCGAGCCGAAGATGATCATCTGCGACGAGCCGGTGTCAGCCCTCGACGTGAGTGTTCAGGCACAGGTTCTCAACCTGCTCGAGGACCTCAAGCGCGACTACAGCCTCACCCTCATGTTCATCGCTCACGACTTGGCCGTGGTGAAGAACATCTCCGACCGAGTGGCCGTGATGTACCTGGGCAAGATGTGCGAAATCGCACCGAGCGACGACCTCTACCGGGCTCCGGCACACCACTACACCAATGTGTTGCTGTCGAGTATCCCGGTGGCCGATCCGGCCGTCACCGTGGCCTCGCACCGCGTGCAAGGCGAGCCGCCGTCACCGGTGTTGCCGCCCTCAGGATGCCGCTTCAATCCGCGCTGTCCGGCTGCCACCGATCGCTGCCGGACCGAGGAGCCGCAGATTCGCGAGGTGGCTCCCAACCATTTCGTGGCCTGCCACCATCCGATTCACGGCGGCGAGGCTCCGATGTCGGTGCGTACTACCGGTTCTTGAAGTCGGGCGCGCGCTTCTCCATGAACGCGCGCATCGCTTCACGAGCGTCCTCGGTGTGCGATGACATGATCTGCTGACGATTCTCCAAGTCGATCGCCGCCTGCATGCCGGGAATCTCGAGGGCCGACCACATCGCTTCCTTGGTGAGCGACACTCCGAAGGGCGTGTTGGCGATCACCTGATCGGCCTTGGCCAGGGCCGCCGCCATGAGTTGATCGTCAGCCACCACGTCGACCAGCAAGCCGATCCGCAACGCCTCGGCCGAGTCGAAGATCCGGCCGGTCAACATGAGCTCTTGCGCCCGTGACGCACCCACGATTCGCGGCAGCAGCCACGACGTGCCGATGTCGCAGGCCGAGAATCCGATGCGCACGAACGCCACGTTGAACTTCGACGACTGGCCACCCAGGCGGATGTCGCTGGCGAGCACCAAGGCCAATCCGCCACCGGAGGCGGCGCCGTTCACCGCCGCGATGATGGGTTGCGGGAGAGCACGCATGTGGGTGACGAGGCTCGCGATGTGCTTCTGCGTGGCTAGGCCGCGCTGGGTGGGTCCGAGGTGAGCCGAGTGCGGCGGATCGCCGTAGCCCGTGAGGTCGAGCCCGGCGCAAAAGCCACGGCCCGCGCCGGTGAGAATCACGACGCGGCATTCGGGGTCGACCGCAATGCGGTCGAGATGGGCGTGCAAATCACTCACGAGTTCGGACGTGAGTGCGTTCAACCGGTCGGGTCGATTCAGACGCAGGACTTCGACACCGGGCTGGGGCTTTTCGACCACGATCACTGAACTCATCTCCGCAGTTTGGCCTTCCCCGAGCCTTCCCAACGCATCGTGTTAGCGTCTTCTTGCTCGCTACGGCCGGCCGACCCATGAACGATTCGCGCGACTCTCTCGTCTGGCGACTGGCCCTCCGGCACGCCACCATCGCCTACATCGTGTCGCGCATCTGCGTGATCGCCGGGGCGGCCATCGTCGGCGCCGAACTGCGAGCCGACGACAACAAGATCCGCGAACGACTCATCTGGGGTTACTTCACCAAACCCGATCCGCACGCTCGCGAGGCCGTGCTCCCCCGCTCGGCTACGTCGATGATCCTCGACGTGCTCACGTCGTGGGACGGAATCTGGTACATGCGCATCGTGCGTCGGGGTTACCCCGAGTTCGTGCCCGACGGCATCACGTACGACGACCCCGAGGCGCGCGTCGCCTTCTTCCCGGCTTTCCCCGGACTCGTTCGCGCCGTCGATCGAGTGCTCCCCGGTGGCGACACCTTCGCCGCGCTGTTCGTGAACTTGGTTCTCGGCGCAGTCTTCATCGTGCTCGTTGGTCTCCTGACTCGCGCCTGGTTCGGCGCCGAGCACGCGCGCGTGGCCATGGTCCTCACCGCGATCTTCCCCGGCAGTTTCGTGCTGTCATTCGCCTACAGCGAAGCGCTCCTGCTCGTGCTGGCGGCGGCGTGTCTGTTGGCCCTCACCCGCGAGAAGTGGTTACTGGCCGGTGTGCTAGCAGCCGTGGCCACCACCACCCGCCCCAACGGCATCGCCGTGGTCGCCGCCTGCGCCATCGCGTCATTCATCGCCATCAAGACCAAACGACAGTGGTCATCCCTCGTCGCACCTCTGCTTGCACCGGTCGGCTTTCTCTTCTTCCAGTGGTGGATCGATCGCCACACCGGCGAGTCGCGCGTGTGGTTCCGCGTACAGGGCGAGGCCTGGAAAGAAGGTGCCTCGTTCGGCCTCACGGCCATTCGCAACACCCTCGAAGCGTTCACCAAACCACTCACCTCGCCCACCGATCTCATCACGGCGGTGTCGTTCCTGTGCACCATCTTCTTGGTCTGGATCGCCTGGCGCCGCGGACTGCCACCGGTGGCCGCCGCGTACAGCGCGGTGATCGTGGCCCTCATGCTTCTGCCGGCCACCGTCACGGCTCGACCGCGTTTCTTGTTCACCGCGTTTCCGCTCGTGATCGTGGCCGCTCTGTGGCTCGACAGTGACAAGCGCAAGCATTGGTGGCCATACGTGATGGCCACGTCCGGCGCCGGGTTGGTCGCACTCACCGCGCTGTACGGCGTGTACGGAGCGATCCCTTGAGCCAACGGGTGCGCCGGATCTTTCTTCTGGCCACGCTCGCCTACATCCCATTGCTGGCGAGTGCGCCGGGTCGCGTACCCGGCGACACCAAGTTGTACTTGTACCTCGATCCGGGGCGATTGATCTCCGACTCGATCTGGTCGTGGGATGCACGCCAACTTGGCGGCTGGGTGCCGCACCAGAACGTCGGGTACCTGTGGCCGTCCGGTCCGTTCTACGCGGTGTTCGATTGGCTCGGCGTTCCGGACTGGATCACCCATCGACTCTGGACCGGATCACTCCTCTTGTTGGCCGGCCTCGGTGTTCTCTGGTTGGCGCGGGTGCTGCGTCTGTCGCCCACCGCTGGATTGTGCGCAGCGATTCTCTACCAACTCTCGCCGTACGTGCTGCCCTACATCTCGCGCACCTCGGCACTGCTGTTGCCCTGGGCCCTCCTCGGTTGGCTCATCGGAGTCACCATCCGCATCGCTGAACGACGAGATCCTCGACTGATCGGTCTCTTCGGACTCTTGATCGCGTCGACCGGTGGACTCAACGCCACCGCTCTCTTGATGATCGCCCCAGCTCCGATCATCTGGTTCGTGGCGACTTCCCGGGGCCAGTCGTGGCGGCGAATCACATCCACTCTCTCGATTCTGGGTGTCGTCGGACTGGGTGCCAGCGCGTGGTGGTTGGCCGGCCTGCGCGTGCAAGGAGCGAATGGTGCCGCCGTGCTCTCGTACAGCGAGACGTTGGTGTCGACCGCAGCGACGTCGAGTTCGATCGAGGTGCTGCGCGGCCTCGGCTACTGGCTCTTCTACGACCGCAACCACGTGGTCGCTCTCACTTCGGCGGCCACGCCGTACATGGGCAACCTCTTCGTGATCGCGGCCGGTTTCGCCATCGTCCTGCTCGGACTCCGCGGTTTGCGCTGGCTGCGCACCGATGTGCGCCGCCCTCTGGTGGCCATGCTGCTGGTCGGTGCTGTGCTCGCCATCGGCCCGTATCCATTCGACGACCCGTCACTCTTGTGGAAACCGGCCACCGACAATCCGACCAGTGCACTGAGCCTGGCTCTGCGTTCGTCCACGCGCGCAGTGCCACTCGTGATTCTCGCGCTCGTCATCGGAGCCGGCCTCTCACTCGAGCATGTTGCTCGCCGTCGACGTCGCCCCCATGTGGTCGCCCCGGCCCTGGCTCTCGTGATCGCCGTCGTCAATCTGCCCGCACTCGTCGGTGGTCGACTCGTCGATCCGGTCATGGAACGGCCGAGCGACCTTCCCTCGGCGTGGACGGAAGTTGCCGATTACCTCGACGCGCGCGTGGACGCCGGCTTCACGGGTTCGGTGCTGTTGGTACCGGGTATCGAATCGGCGGCGTACCGCTGGGGCTACACCGTCGATCCGATTCTTCCCGGACTCACCAAGAAGCGATTGTTGAGTCGTGATTGGTTGCCGCTCGGGAGCGCCCCGCACATGGATCTTCTCTACGCGCTCGACGACGCGTTTCAGAACGGCGACATCGACCCGGCCGCGGTGGCCCCAGTCGCTCGACTTCTCGGCGCCGACACCGTGATGGTCGTGAACAGCCACCAGTACGAGAGGTTCGGAACCATCTCACCGGCGCGCACCGCGTCGCTCACTCTCGACCGCGCCGTCGGCCTCACTCATCTCGCCGACTTCGGATCACCCGCGATCAACACCAGTTCGTTCTGGTCGGCTGAAGACACGTTGTATCCGGCCACACCACTTCCCGAGATCAGCCTGTACGCGGTGGAAAGCGCGAGTAGCGCCGACCGCGTACTGGACAACCCGACCGTGGTTCTGGCCGACGGAACCGGGCTCGTCGACATCGCTCCGCTCGTGAGCGGACCCATTTTCACCGCGGCGGCGCTCGACGACCGATCGCTCCAACGAGCCCTCGAATTCGCACCCGACCTGGTGATCACCGATTCGAACCGCAAACGAGCCCACCACTGGCGCAGTTCACAAGAGGTATGGGGCGCAACCGAATCACTCGATGGTGTGATCTCCACCGCCGACGTCTTCGATCAACGACTGCCGGTCTTCCCCGATCAGACGTCCGACGACCAGACGATCGTCGCGCCGTCCGACATCATCGCGCGGGCCACGGCGTACGGCTACGAGCTCACGTACCGACCCGAAGCGCGTCCGTCGATGGCCGTCGACGGAGACCCGACCACGGCGTGGGTGGTGGGCGAACGGCGTGATCCACGCGGCCAGATCATCACGCTCGAAGCCCAACAACCTCTCGACGTACTCGACCTCGTCCCGGCCGACTCCGATCGACGCATCACTCGCATTTCCGTGCGCGTCGACGGCGGCCCATGGTCGGCTCACGACACGCTTGGAAAGACTCGCATCGAACTCGAACCCTCGGGTCGCATCGTCGACGTGCGCATCGATGACGTCACCGCGGGTGGAACCGGAGGGGTCGGCTGGGCCGAGATGGTCCCGATCGATCGGAGTCGGGCCGAGTTCGTGCGTGTGCCTCTCGCATCGACACTGCCCGCCACCAATGCCCCCACGAGTTGGATCTTCACGCGGCTCACGGCCGACCCGGTCGATCCGTGGCGCAGCGATCCCGAAACAGCGATCCGCCGCGTGTTCGATTCACCCCGCGACGAGTCGGTTGACATCGAGGCGACGGTGCGCATCGATGCTGCTGCTTCGTCATTGCTTCCCGATCTGACGGCGAGCACAGTGCTCTCGCGAGCAGCGCTGCCGTGGCACGCCATCGACGGAGACGACCGCACCGCGTGGTTCCCCGCGGTGGACGATGCGACGCGTTCGCTCACGGTGCCCGTTGTGGCCGACAAGTTGTCGGTGCGACTCACCGACGGCGCATCACTGCGGGCTCGAGTCGACGACACTGTGCTCGACGTCGCGAATCTCAGTGACGGAAACTTCGACATCGCGGTTCCAGCCGGGGCGCGCGCGATCACCCTTCTTCTCGATCCGTCCAGCGCGACGCCGCGCCGAGACAGCCGCACCGGTGAACTGGTCACCCCACCGGTCGGAATCGTCGAGATCGTCGGTTCGGAAACGATCGATCTCGACGCGTCGTTCAGCGTCGATTGCCGCGACGACGTTCTCACTCTGGACGGTCGGGCGGTCGAGTTGAGTCTGAACGGAACACTCGGCGATGTCGTGGCCCAGCGTCCCCTCGCGGCCACCGCCTGCGGAGAGCCGATCTCGCTCACGACAGGCGATCACCGCCTCGAGGCCGGCTCGGGTCGCCATTCGGGTTGGCACATCGACCAGATCGTGTTGCGCTCCACCGATGCACGATTCGCATCGATCTCGTCGGGTGATTCCGATGTCGTGGCCAAGGTCGATCGGGCAAGCCGCACGTACACGCTTCCCCCGTGCCCCAAGGGCTGCTGGCTCGAGACCCGCGATGGCTGGAACACCGGTTGGTCGGCGACGATCAACGGCACGGCACTCGACGCACCCGTCGCCTCGGGCGGCGGACGCACCACCTGGTGGCTCGAACCATCCGACAGCAGTCGAACGATCGAAGCGTCGTGGTCACCGCAGCGCACACTGTGGTTCGGTCTCGGTCTGTCACTCCTCACCGTGTTGGTGTGCTGTGCACTCGTGGTGTGGCCGCCTCGCCGACGCGCTGCCATCCCGACCCAGACCTCTGCTCACACCGTCGGCTCTCGTGCTTCGCAACCACGCCGGCTGGCCCTCACAACCGCCGTCATCACTGCCGTCGTGGTCAGCCCACTCTGGGCACTCGTGCCACTCGTCCTCGTGCGCACGAGCTTCACCACGTGGGCTCGGCGAGTCGGTGTGGCACTCATCGTGCTGGCCGGTCTGTTCGTCTTCGCTCAGCAGATCCGCACCGGCGCCGATCCCGGATTCGGTTGGCCATCGGTGTTCCGACGCGCGCATCGACCTGCCTTGGTCGGCCTGATCCTCGTCACCCTGGGATGGTGGGGACAGTCGAACGCGAGTGACTCGCGCCGTAAGATGAGCGACTCGTGAGCGCCCAACCGTTTCCCTGCCTCTCGGTCGTGGTCCCTTGCTACAACGAGGAGGCCACGATCAAGACCTTGGTCGACCAAGTGTTGGCTTCTCCATGGGTCGCCGAAATCGTGGTGGTCGACGACGGTTCGTCCGATCGCTCGCGCGACATCTTGGCCAGCCTGTCCGATGCGCGCGTGACCGTCGTTCTGCACGAACACAACCAGGGCAAAGGTGCCGCATTGCGCACCGGGTTCACGCGGGCCACGTCCGACTACGTGATCGTGCAGGACGCCGACCTCGAATACGACCCGGGCGAGTACGGAGTCCTGCTCGAACCGTTGCTCGACGATCGCGCCGATGTCGTCTTCGGTTCGCGTTTCCTCTCCGGACGCCCCCACCGCGTGCTGTATTTCTGGCACAGCATGGGGAACAAGTTCCTCACTCTCATGTCGAACATGTTCACCGACCTGAACCTCACCGACATGGAGACCTGCTACAAGTGCTTCCGCCGTACGGTCATCCAGTCGATCACCATCGAGGAAGACCGTTTCGGCTTCGAACCCGAGATCACCGCCAAGTTGGCGCGCGGCAAGTACCGCATTTACGAGGTCGGTATCTCGTACTCGGGCCGCACGTACGCCGAGGGCAAGAAGATCGGTTGGCGGGACGGTGTTCGCGCCGTGTACTGCATCATCCGCTACTCGGAGATCGGCTCGAAGGTTCTGGGGCGCGTCGAGTCGCTGAAGAATTCGCGGTAAGTCAGCCGACGCCGCGGAGTCGGCGCCAGCGATCGCCGATCCCCCACCGGGTCACCAAGATCATCGACTCGGCGATGATGCGACCTGACATCTTCGACGTCCCGTACTGACGGTCGACGAACAAGATCGGCACTTCGACGATCCGCGAACCGCGGCGCGACAGGCGCACCACCAGCTCGGTGAGAAAGGCGTAACCCTCGGCCCGGGTGGTGCGCGGATCGATCGCCGCCAGCGCCGAACCACGGTAGGCCCGGAAACCCGACGTGCAGTCGCGAACCTTCACCCCGAGCACGAAGCCGGTGTAGAGATTGCCCCACTTCGACAGCAATCGCCGATGCAGCGGCCAATCCTTCGTACCTCCTCCGCGCACGTAACGCGAGCCGATCACGGCGTCGGCCCCGTCATCGAGCGATCGCAGCATGATCGGGATCACGTCGGGATCGTGCGAGAAGTCGCAATCCATCGACACCACGGCGTCGAACCCTTCGTCGATCGCCAATCCGAATCCGTGGCGATACGCGCTACCAAGACCGTTCTTGCCGGCCCGGTGCACCACGCGAACACCGCCGACTTCGCCGGCCACCGATTCGGCGATCCGACCCGTTCCGTCGGGCGAGTTGTCGTCGATCACCAAGATGACCGCATCGGGAACCACTCGACGCAACGCTCGGAGCATCCGCTCGATGTTTTCGCTCTCGTTGTACGTGGGGAGCACCACGGCGGTCGGCACGATCGATCACCCTACCGAACGACTTGGGCGTGAAGAGGTGACAGCACTCCCTCGGCCAGGGCATCCCAGGTGAGTCGTCGCGCTCGGCTCTCGGCATCGCGCGACAACTGCGCGCGCCGCTCGGAGTCGGTGAGCACCTGCACCAGTGAACGGTGCAATTCGTCGATCGGAGCGAGCACTCCGGTCTCCCCGTCGATCACCGAACAGCGATGGCCGCTGATGTCGGTGGCCACCGCGGGCGTTCCACATCCGGCTGCTTCGGTGAGGGCCAGACCCCAGCCTTCGGCGAGCGACGCACTGGCCACGACCCACGACCGGCGGTAGTGATCGCGCAAGTCGTCACGACTGATTCGACCGGCGAATTCGATCCACGAACGCGCGTCGTGAGCGTCGACCCAGTGCTCGAGTCTCGACCGCTCGGGACCATCGCCAACGAGAGTCAGACGTAGGTCGGGTACGGTCCGGCGCGCGATCGCGACTTGTTCGAATAGGCGATCGAAACGCTTCACCGGTGCCTGACGTCCCACGGCGAGGATCGAGGGATGGCTCGTCTTCCCGATCGCCGGGTCGGACGAGAAGAAGTCGTCCACACCCACCGGTCCGGTGATCACCCGGTCGGACTTCCAGCCGAGTTCGATGAGTTCGTGCCGCGTGTCGTCCGATGTGGTGACGGTCGGCGTACGACGATACGCCGGTGGCGCCCACTTGGTCTCCAGAGCGCGGCCTACGGCCGCGATCGGACCCGGGAACACCTGGTTCCACATCGGGCCGTGAATGTGATGAAGAACGAGGATGCGGGGCTTTCGACACCACACCGGCGAGAACCACGGCACGCCGTTCCAGATCTCGACCAA
>CAZELU010000039.1:0-18680 GCA_964513215.1 uncultured Bifidobacterium sp. | reverse complement strand
ATGGTGTTCTTGGACGGTCACAAGATGTCGAAGAGCCTGGGCAACCTGGTGTTCGTCGATGCATTGCGGCGCGAGTGGGATTCGCGAGCGATCCGTTTAGCACTTATTGCACACCGCTACCGCTACGAGTGGGAATGGACATCGTCCGACATGCCCGATGCTCTCAAGCGCCTCGGTGTGTGGAGCGAGTCACAAGGCGCGCGTCTCGACCAGGCCGTCATCGACGATGTTCGGAGTCACCTCGACGACGACCTCGACACTCCGGGTGCTCTCGCAGTCATCGATCGCGCTGCATCGAACGGGTTCGATGTGACGGACGCGGCGCGGTTGCTCGGAGTCGAACTCGTATCCGATTCGTGAGCACTGTGTTAACTCTCGTCACATCGCTCTTTTCCCATAGAAATTGCGTCTGACCGACCAGTAATCTCCCCCGCAGGGAGGGTCGATCATGAAGGCACGCGGAGCCGGTAAGGCTCAACAGAGGGCACGCCGTGTTGCTGCTCCTGTCGCGCGTCGTCTCTGGAAGATCGACGTCGTCGGCCTCGATCGTCTTCCATCGGACGGTCCGGCGATCTTGTGCCCCAACCACATCTCGTTCCTCGACTCGGCTTTCCTGATGTTGGTCGTACCGCGCAACATTTCGTTCGTCGGCAAAGCCGAGTACATGGACTCGTGGAAGACGAAGTTCTTGTTCCCGATGATGGGAATGATTCCGATCGATCGTGCCGGTGGCGAGCGCAGCCAGGCCGCACTCGACACCGCCGAGACCGTTTTGCGTCGTGGCGAGTTGTTCGGAATCTTTCCCGAGGGCACGCGCAGTCGAGACGGATGTCTGTACAAGGGTCGCACCGGAGCTGCGCGTCTCGCCGTGAAGATCGGTTGCCCGATCTTTCCCGTCGGCATCACCGGCACCGACCTCATTCAGCCTCCCGACGCCAAGGCTCCCAAGCTCTTCAAGTCGGCCACCATCACCATCGGCCGACCGATCAAGCCCGAGCGTTACGTGTCTGCCGGTACACCCGAAGCCGAGCAGCATCGTGCTTGGCGCGAGATGATCGACGAAGTCATGTTCGAAATTCGTGAAATGACCGAACAGGTCTACAAGAACGTGTACGCGGGCAAGTCGACCGAGTCGACCACCGTCGATTCCGTTGCGACAGGCCATGTCGGCCACGTCTCCGACCGGGACAATTCACCGGTCACCACCGACGCCTGACCGTAGACTTTCCGACCCATGGC
This sequence comes from uncultured Bifidobacterium sp., assembly GCA_964513215.1. Classification (GTDB taxonomy): domain Bacteria; phylum Actinomycetota; class Acidimicrobiia; order Acidimicrobiales; family Ilumatobacteraceae; genus Casp-actino8. The sequence goes on along the minus strand of CAZELU010000039.1, from coordinate 17,441 downwards.
CCAGATTTCCGTGGTTCTCCCTGACGGCGCGCGTCGTGAAGTCGATCCGGGCACCACTGCCGCCGGTCTTGCCCAGTCGATCTCGCGCAATCTGGCCAAGGTCGCGGTGGCGGCCGAGATCAACGGACATCTCGGAGACCTCTCCGAACAACTTCGTGAAGGCGACTCGGTTGCCATCATCACGGCCGACTCCGATGCGGGTCGACACGTCCTTCGCCATTCCACCGCCCACGTGATGGCTCAGGCAGTTCTCGCTCTGTATCCCGGCGCCAAGTACACGATCGGACCGGCCATCGAGAACGGCTTCTACTACGACTTCGATCTCGGGGGCCGAGCGTTCACCGAGGCCGACCTCGAATCGGTGGAAGCCAAGATGCGCGACATCGTCAAGGCCGATCAGACCTTCGTTCGTTCGGTCGTGAGCGCTGATGAGGCCCTGGCACTGTTCGCAGATCAGCCGTACAAGTGCGAGATCATCAATCGGGTTCGCACCGGAGGTGCTGACGGTTCCGACGCGGGCGAAGTCGGCTCGGCTGACGAAGTCAGCGTGTATCGGAACTCCGATCAGTTCGTCGATCTGTGCCTCGGTCCACACGTGCCGAGCACCAGTCGCCTCGGCCATTTCAAACTCCAGAAAGTCTCATCCGCGTATTGGCGCGGAAACGAGAAGGGCCCAGTGCTCCAACGCATCTACGGCACGGCCTGGGAGTCGAAGGCGGCCCTCGACGAACACCTTCATCGTTTGGCCGAAGCGGAGAAGCGCGATCACCGTCGCTTGGCCGTCGAACTCGACCTGCTGTCGTTCCCGACCGAACTCGGTGGTGGTCTGGCCGTGTGGCATCCCAAGGGTGCGATCGTCCGCAAGTTGATGGAGGACTACAGCCGTCATCGGCATCAGACCGGTGGTTACCAGTTCGTGTTCACACCCCACCTGTCGAATGCAACTCTTTTCCAGACGTCGGGCCACCTCGATTTCTACGCCGACGGGATGTACCCACCGATGGAGATGGACAACGGGGTGTACTACCCGAAGCCCATGAACTGCCCGATGCACTGCCTGATCTTCCGGGGCCGTCAACGCAGTTATCGCGAGCTTCCGCTTCGCCTTTTCGAACTCGGAACCGTCTATCGGTACGAGCGGGCCGGAACGCTGCACGGTCTCCTGCGCATTCGCGGCTTCACACAGGACGACAGCCACATCTACTGCACCCGCGATCAGCTACAAGGCGAGATCATCTCACTGCTCGACTTCGTCATCAGCGTCTTGCGCGCTTTCGGCTTCGACGATTTCTCGTTCCATCTGTCGACCAAGGACCCCAAGAAGTACGTGGGGTCCGACGAGATCTGGAGTGAGGCCACCCAGGCGCTGGCCACCGCGCTCGAATCACACGGAGTCGAGTACGCGGTGAAGGAAGGCGACGCCGCCTTCTATGGCCCCAAGATCGACATCCACGTCCGCGATGCCATTGGTCGCACGTGGCAGCTGTCCACCATCCAGTGCGACTTCAACCTCCCCGAGCGTTTTCAGCTCGAGTACGTGGCCTCCGACGGGACGCGGCAACGTCCGATCATGTTGCACCGTGCCTTGTTCGGTTCGGTCGAGCGCTTCTTCGGCGTCCTCGTCGAGCACTACGCCGGCGCGTTCCCCACCTGGCTCGCTCCGGTTCAGGTTCGTGTTCTTCCGGTGGCTGAAGCGCACCACGACTACGCCGAACGGGTGGCTGCCGACATGGCGTCGCGTGGTTTCCGCGCCGAGGTGGTCGCGGCCGACGATCAACTCGGTAAGCGCATTCGTAACGGCAAGATCGAGAAGATTCCGTACGTCCTCGTGGTCGGCGACTCCGACGTCGCGAATGGGACCGTTGGTGTCAATGCACGCGGGGCCGATGTCGAACGCGACGTGCCGCTCGCGACTTTCATCGATCGCGTTGCCGCCGACGTGAGCGTCGCGGCGTTCTGACGTGCACGACGCTCTCTGGGCTGGCTGGCGGAGTCGTTATCTCGACGATCGCACCGACTCCGATCGCAGCGTCTTCACCGAGATCCTGGAATCGGGTCGCCCCGACGAAGAAACACTGATCGTCTGGCGCGGTCGTACCGTCTTCGCGTTGATGAACCTCCATCCGTACACGGTTGGACACCTCCTCGTCCTCCCGTATCGCCAGACCCCCGAGCTTCACTCGCTCACCGTCGACGAACATCACGAGCTTTGGGATGCCGTCGTGACGGCCACCCGAGTGATCGCCGACGAGTACGCCCCGGCCGGAATCAACGTCGGGGCCAACCTCGGGCCCGCGGCCGGAGGAAGCGTGCGCAACCACGTTCATGTTCACGTCGTTCCCCGCTGGATCGGAGACGGCAACTTCCTGGCCGCCACGGCATCGACCCGTCAGCTTCCCGAGGCGTTGGATGTCACGGCCGATCGAATTCGGCGGGCGTGGGATCGCGTGGCTGCCGCGCCTAAGGTCGTCGGGCAATGAGCGAGACACCCCGCGCCGCCGACGAGCACGTCGATCGTCTGCCCGACGACCTCAACGCGGTCGATCACGTCGCGCCGTTCCGGTTTCCCGACAACAGCCGCCGCCGAATTCCGGGGTACATCTACATCGCGAGCGGTGTGGTCGTGGCCGTTCTGTCGGCCGTTCGAGACGACGCTGTCCTGGTGAACAGCGGCCTGGCCGCTGGCGGGATCGTGCTCGTCGCATTCGGACTCGTGTGTTTGTCATCCGGTTGGCGGATGCGCATCGACGAACAAGAAGCTCTGGCCCGAGCCGGCGGTGCCGTGGGATTCGCCATCGGGCATGCTTCGGCTCAGCAGGTCTGGCGTGGTCTGCGCAGTCGTCCCACCTGGCGTGTTCTGTGCTATTCCGACGAGGACCCGCCCACGCGTCGCGGACTCGTGTTGGTCGACGCGATCGACGGTGAGGTCGTCCAGAAGCTCGTGCAAGACGCCGACGAGACCTGGGACTGACTCCCATCCGGGTACCCGGTTCGACCGTCGAGTCGAACCCACCGTGCGTCCCGGTTTCGTAGACTGACGTCATGTTCGATGGTCACCTCCGCGCGCCGGTCGAGCGCGCCGTCAAACCGATCGGTGACCGCCTCCGCCGGACCCGATTGTCACCCGATCACTTGACCATCGTCGGTCTGGTGGTGGCCGTGGGCGCCGCCGTGGCCATCGGCGCCGGTTTCCTGGCTCTCGGTCTTCTGCTCGTGATCCTGGCCGCGTTGCCCGACCTCCTCGATGGTGCCTTGGCCAAAGCCTCCAACACGTCGAGCCAGCGCGGAGCGTTCTTCGACAGCGTGATCGATCGTGTGGCCGATTCGCTGCTCTTCGGCGGCGTCGCGTGGTACTTCGCGTCGGAGGAATCGGCTCACATGGCGCTCCTCCCGATGGCCGTCCTCGCCGCGAGTTCTGTGATCTCGTATCAGCGCGCCAAAGCCGAGTCGCTCGGCCTGAGCGCCAAGGGCGGAATCATGGAGCGCGCCGAGCGCATCATCTTGCTCTGCCTCGGCCTGTTGTTCCCGGCCCTGTTGGTGCCGATCATGTGGCTCATGCTGGTCCTGGTCTGTGTGACCGCGGTGCAGCGTTTCGTCAAGGTCTGGAAGCAGGCCGCGGTCGCACCGGTCACTGCAGCACGCATCGAACTGAGGCGTTCGCGTCGTCAGAGCCGCCGGGCTCATCGCGTCGCGCGTCGACGCGAGTTCCTTCGCCGCCAGTCGTGACGAGCCGCTCGCCTTTGCGCGCGGCCGCCGACAGCATCGTCGTCAGTGGCTACAAATTTGGCTCGATCCTCTCGCGTACGATTCCCGAACCCCTGACGGGAACCATTGCCTCCTTCGTCGGACTACCCGCCGCAGTGGGCTTGGCCGACAAGCGCCAGATGGTCGATCGCCACATGCGTCGAGTCCTGCCCTCGGCTTCCGCATCGGTGCGACGTCGACTGGTCAGAGAGGTGTTCGACAACTACGCGCGTTACTACGTGGAGAGTTTCAAGCTGCCGTCACTCACCGCGAAGGAAGTTCGTGACGGGATCGTGCTACCGGGCTACGACGAACACCTCGCCCCCGCACTCGAAGCCGGGAAGGGCGCAATCGTCGCGTTGCCACACCTCGGCGGATGGGAGTGGGCCGGCCGCTGGTTCACCGATCGCGGTCTGCCGATGACGGTCGTGGTCGAACCCTTGGAGCCGCCGGAGTTGTTCGAGTGGTTCGCCTCGTTGCGCCGTAGTTTCGGAATGACGGTCGTGCCCCTCGGCCCCGATGCCGGGGGAGCGGTTCTTCGAGCCCTGGCCAACAACGAGGTGGTCTGTCTCCTGTCCGATCGCTTCATCTCCGGCGCTTCCACCGAAGTGGATTTCTTCGGCGAGCGCACGCTGCTACCCGCCGGGCCGGCCACCTTGTCGCTTCGTACCGGAGCGCCATTGATTCCGGCCGCGGTCTACTTCCGAGGGCGAGGTCACGAGGCCGTCGTGCGACCAGCATTGCCCAACGAGCGGCGCGGAAAGTTACGCGACGACGTTCAGCGACTCACACAACTCTTGGCCGCAGAGTTGGAGTTCTTGATTCGTCGTGCTCCCGAGCAGTGGCACCTTCTTCAGCCCAACTGGCCGTCCGACCCTGGTTACCCCCACCGCATCGATCACGAGTAGACGTCGAACAATTCGGCCACGGCCTTCACCTGGCCGCCCGAGGTGCTCGACATCACGGCGATCGGCTCGATGCCGAGGTCGTACCACCGGTCGATTCCGTCTCGTATCGAGGACGCCGGACCGGACAACGTGCAATCGGTCAACCAACGATCCGACATGACCGCTGTGACGTCGCCACCTTCCGCAATCGTGCGCTCGATCGCGTCCATTTCGTCGACGTAGCCGGCGGCCCGCCAGTAGTTCCGGTAGTTGGGTAGCCGCACGTAGTTGATCATCGTCTTGCGGTTGACGGCTTTGGCGGCTTCGACATCGTCGCTGACCACGGTCGGAATCATGGTCGACAAGCGAAACGACGATCGATCACGGGTCACCCGTTTCACTTGGTGGACGGTGAACGAATGGCTGGCGTTCGCCCACAGCGCACCTTGAGCCACCTCTTGGGCGAGATCGAGCATCTTGTCGCGTAAGGCAGCCAGATAGATCGGGGGAAGTTCACCCGAGTATTTCTCGTTGCTCCGAAGGATGTCGACGTAGTTTCGGATGTCGCTCAGTGGCCGTCCGGCTTGCACGCCGAGACGCTTCACCATCGGTTCGTGACTCACTCCGAGGCCAAGGGCGAATCGTCCACCGCTCGTTTCGTGTACGTGGCTGGCCAACGTACCCATCTCGTGGGCCGTTAAACCGTAGATTCCCTGAATCGCGGTGTAGAACCGGATCGACGAGGTCTCGTGAGCGAGGCTCGCGCAGAGACCGAGAGCGCTGCCGAGCGACGGGCATGCGATGGCCGGGAAGCCAAGTTGTTCGGCGCGCTGTGCCAATTCGATCACGGGACGGCGTTTGGTGGGTGTAGCGACGAGAGACAGAGCGGGAAGTGTCACGGGGTCACCGTACATCCGCGCGTCCGGACCGACCGTACGACACGGGTGACCTCGGTAGTTTGACGGGGATGTCGCCGAACGAACACCTTCGCATCGGCATCATCTGTCCGTATTCGCTCACTCTGCCCGGGGGAGTGCAAGGGCAGGTCCTGGGCCTGGCCCGCGCGTTGCGGAAACTTGGTCATGAGGTGCGCGTCCTCGGGCCGTGCGACGGCGCTCCACCCGACACGTTCGTGACGCCGCTCGGCGACTCCTTGCCGACCGCTGCCAATGGATCGATCGCACCGATCGCACCTGACCCGGCGGCGGCTCTGCGCACCATACGTGTTCTCCGTGACGAGGAATTCGACGTCCTTCATCTGCACGAGCCGCTGTCACCTGGCCCGACGCTGACAGCACTCATGATGCACATGGCTCCAATCGTGGCCACGTTCCATGCCGCTGGCGACAGCGCCAGTTACAAGTACCTCAACAAGGTCGTCCGATCCTTGGCCGAGTCGATCGATCATCGTGTGGCCGTATCCGTCGACGCCCGTGATCTCGCCCAGCGTTATCTCGGCGAGGAGTACGAGATCCTGGCGAACGGCGTCGAGCTCGATCGATTCGAGGACTCAGCCGTTCGTCGCGAGCGGGCCGTCCTGTTCCTCGGTCGTCACGAGCCCCGCAAAGGTCTCGACGTGTTGCTTCGCTCACTACGTCGCATCGACGATCCGACCCTTCAGGTCTGGATCGCATCGGACGGCCCCGAAACCGCTCGTTTGAAGCGCGAGTACGGTGACGACTCCCGCGTGTCGTGGTTGGGTCGTATCACGGATGCCGAGAAGTTCGATCGGCTGAGCCGAGCGCGGGTCTTCTGCGCCCCCTCACTGGGGGGCGAGAGCTTCGGTGTCGTGCTCCTCGAGGGAATGGCGGCCGGAGCGACGGTCGTGGCCAGTTCGATCGACGGTTATCGAAACGTCGCCACGCACGAGGTGAACGCCTTACTGGTCGAGCCCGACGACGATGCCGCATTGTCCGCTGCACTCATCCGTGTTCTCGCCGACGACCGACTCGCCGACGAATTGAAACGTAAGGGTCTCGAGCGGGCGAGTGAGTTCTCGATGGATCGTCTCGCTCGCGCGTACGTCGATCGCTATCGGTCGGTGATCGCTTCGCAGGTTCCGGCCGACGAGCCGAGCACATTTCTCCAATTGCGCCGTGTGTTCGGCGTGATTCGTCATCTGGGCGCACTCCTGAGTGCCTGGCTGCGCCGTAAACTGCCCCGGTGACCTGGATCATCGTTCTCATCGTCGTTGCCCTCCTCCTCGTGTACGTGGTGGTCACGTACAACGGTCTCATTCGGGCTCGGAACACCGTCGACAACGCGTGGTCGCAGATCGACGTCCAGTTGAAGCGTCGTCTCGATCTGATCCCCAATCTGGTCGAGACCGTGAAGGGGTACGCCGCTCACGAGCGACAGACTCTCGAGGCCGTGATCAACGCGCGCAACGCGGCGATGTCCGCACCGTCCGATCCGCATTCGCAGGCAGCCGCCGACAATCTCGTGACCGGAACCTTGAAGAGTCTGTTCGCGCTGTCGGAGGCCTACCCCGATCTGAAGGCCAACCAGAACTTCTTGAACCTGCAAGAAGAGCTCACGGCCACCGAGAGCCGAGTGGCTTATGCGCGGCAGTTCTACAACGACTCCGTGCTCTCGTATCACAACAAACTCGACACCTTCCCGACCGTGATCGTGGCCAAGATCGGCACGTTCCCACGTCGTGAGTTCTTCGAAGCCGAAGAAGCCGCTCAGACCCCGCCGTCCGTGTCGTTCTGACCCGATGTTCGACGCGATTCGTTCCAACAAGCGCCGCTCGGCCTTTCTCGTGGCCGGCTTCGTACTCTTCGTCGTTGCCATTGGCGCCGTTGTCGGCTACCTGTCCGGCGGAGGCCCCTTCTCACTCCTGATCTCGGCTGTCATCGCGTTGGCAATTGCGTGGGGTTCCTACTGGAAGTCCGACTCGATCGCTCTGGCAGTGAGTCGGGCCAAACCAGCCGATCCCGAGACGTACCAGCGTCTGCACAATCTCGTCGAAGGTCTCTGCATCGCAAGCGGCCTGCCCAAACCCCGTGTCTATGTGATCGAAGACGTCGCCCCGAACGCATTCGCCACGGGCCGCAATCCGCGCCACGCGGCCATCGCCGTGACCACCGGTCTCCTCGACCAGATGAACCGCGTCGAGTTGGAAGGTGTGATCGCACACGAGCTGTCGCACATCCGCAACTACGACATTCTCGTGAGCACCATTGCCGTGACACTCGTGGGGACGGTGGCCATCATGACCGATCTGGCCATTCGCATGATGTGGTGGAACGGTGGTCGCGCCCGTCGGGCCGGTGACCGCAACGACTCCGGAAATCCTCTGGCCCTGATCGGGTTCGTTCTGCTGTTGCTGTCGCCTCTCATCGCGCGGGCGATGCAGGCCGCGGTGAGTCGTCGACGCGAGACGCTCGCTGACATCTCGGCCTGTCAGATGACTCGATACCCACCCGGCCTCATCTCGGCGCTCGAGAAGTTGAAGGCTGACACCACGGCTACACACTCGGCGTCGATGGCGACCGCGCACATGTGGATCGAGCAACCACTGTCCGGAGTTCGCGACGAAGGTCGCCTGGGGTGGTTCCATCGAATGTTCGACACCCATCCACCCCTCGACGAACGCATCGCACTGCTGAAGGAGTTGTGATGAAGCCGACCGTGACCCTGAAGCCCACTCGTCTCGTCGCCATCGTCGTGTCGGTTTCGTCAGTTCTGGCCGCGTGTGGCGGGGGAGAGGGTGCGACCATCACCGTCGCAGCCGAGACGGCACCGTCGTCTTCGGTCGTCGAATCGTCATCACCTGTCACAACACCAACCGCTTCGACCACGCCCGACACGACGACCACGGCACCGGTCGAGCTTCCGAGCTTCCCCCTCACCGGACTGCCGATCACCGACGCGGCCTGGATCGACCGACCGGCTCTGATCGCCAAGATCGACAATGCCCCCGGCGCGTGGCCGCAGTCGGGTCTGGTCGCAGCCGACATCGTGTACGAGGAGAACGTCGAATCGTGGACGCGATTCGCCGCGGTGTTCCACTCTCAGGGCGCCGATCCGGTCGGCCCCATCCGTTCGGGCCGTACGCAGGACATCAGTCTCGGCACCAGCCTCGACCGCCCGTTGTTGGTGTGGAGTGGTGGCAACGACACCGTGACGAGTCTCATCAACAAGTCCGATCTGGTGAACATGAGCGTGCGTGAGGCGGGTCCGAACGGCGGCTACTACCGTTCGTCCGACAAGCGGGCGCCGCACAACCTCTTCACCAAGACCTCGGCCATCTGGGCCGCCGAGGAAGGTCGGGGAGGTCGGCCGTCAGCCCAGTTCACGTACCGATCGCCGTCCGATGCGGTGTCGGGCCGTCCGGTCACGGGTGTCAAGGTGAACATGGACGGCAACATGCGGTCGTCGTGGGAGTGGGACGAGCGCACCGAGTTGTTCGTACGCAGCCACAAGGACGACCCGCACGTGGAAGCCGACGGCACCCGCGTCTCCACCCACAACGTCGTGATCCTGGTCTGCGAGTACAAGACCAGCGTGGCCGACTCGCGCAGTCCCGAAGCCCAGACCACCGGCGAGGGTGTCGCCTGGGTCTTCACCGGAGGTTCGATGGTGACGGGCACATGGTCTCGCGCGGACAAGAACTCCGCCTGGACGTTGACAGCCGATGACGGCACCGAGATCGCACTCACGCCCGGACGGACCTGGGTTCAACTGATCCGCAAGGGCCAAGCGGCCGAGGTTCCGGCCGGCCAGGCCATCGCCGACGTCGATTGGCCGTGACGCCCGGCCCGCCAATCGATCACTCGGCTCGTTCGACCCGCCGTTAGCCTGCCCTCATGTCTTCGTCTCCGGTCACCGGCTCGTTCCCGGTCAAGCGCGGTCTCGCTGAAATGCTGAAGGGCGGCGTCATCATGGACGTCGTCACGCCCGAGCAAGCCAAGATCGCCGAGGATGCGGGCGCCTGCGCCGTCATGGCACTCGAGCGTGTTCCGGCCGACATTCGCAAGGATGGCGGCGTCGCCCGGATGAGCGATCCCGAAATGATCGAAGGCATCAAGAAGGCCGTGTCGATTCCGGTGATGGCCAAGGCTCGTATCGGTCACTTCGTCGAAGCCCAGATCCTTCAGTCGCTGGGTGTCGACTTCGTCGACGAAAGTGAAGTTCTCACTCCGGCCGACGAAGCGCATCACATCGACAAGTACAAGTTCGCGGTTCCGTTCGTGTGTGGAGCCACCAATCTCGGTGAGGCACTGCGACGCATCGCCGAGGGTGCGGCCATGATTCGTTCCAAGGGCGAGGCCGGAACGGGCAACGTGGTGGAAGCCGTTCGCCATCTGCGATCGATTCTCGGTGACATTCGCAAGATCGGAACTGCCGATTCGGCCGAGTTGTTCGACTGGGCCAAGAAGTTGCAGGCTCCTTTGCCGCTCGTTCAGGAAATCGCCCAGACCGGCAAGTTGCCCGTTCCGCTGTTCTGCGCGGGCGGCCTGGCCACACCGGCCGACGCCGCATTGGCGATGCAACTCGGAGCCGAGGCGGTGTTCGTCGGGTCGGGAATCTTCAAGAGCGAAACTCCGGCGGTACGCGCCAAGGCGATCGTCGAAGCCACGACTCACTTCGACAACCCCGACATCCTCGCCAAGGTCAGCCGCGGCTTGGGTGCGCCCATGACCGGAATCGGCATGGACGAGATCAACCAGCGATACGCGGAGCGCGGCTGGTGACGAGGCCCCCAGGCCATGGTCCGCATCGGTGTCCTGGCTCTCCAGGGCGCGTTCGCGGCTCACGCTGAGAAGTTCGTCGCTCTCGGCGTCGACGTCGTCGAGGTTCGTCGCCCCGAACATCTGACCGACCTCGATGGTCTGGTGTTGCCGGGTGGAGAGAGTACGACGATGAGCAATCTGCTCGTGTCGTCCGGTCTGGCTCGCCCGCTCGCCGAGGCGATCGCCTCGGGTCTCGCCGTGTTCGGCACCTGTGCCGGCATGATTCTGTTGTCCACCGACATCCTCGATGGCCGCGACGACCAGATTTCTTTCTCGGCCATCGACGCCACGGTTCGTCGCAACGCGTACGGACGCCAAGTCGACTCGTTCGAGTGCGATCTGTCGGTGACGTCGCTCGATTCACCGTTCCACGCGATCTTCATTCGCGCTCCGGCCATCGAGGAGTTGGGGAGTGGCGTCGAGGTTCTCGCCTCCTGGAACGATGCACCCGTTCTCATTCGTTCGGGTCGCATCATGGCGGCCTCCTTCCATCCCGAACTGACCGCCGATACTCGTATCCATCGTCTGTTTCTCGATCTCGTCGAGTCCCAACTAGCCGTGAGGTGAACCGTGTCCGGACACTCCAAATGGGCAACCATCAAGCACAAGAAGGGTGCGGCCGACAAGGCACGCGGAAAACTCTTCGCCAAGATCGCTCGGCAACTCGAAGTGGCCGCACGCGAAGGCGGCGGTGATCCTTCTACCAACGCTTCTCTTCGCACCGTCGTGCAGAAGGCCAAGGCCGCACAGATGACCAACGACGCCATCGACCGCGCGATCAAGCGGGGTTCTGGCGTCAATGACGGCGGCAACTACGAATCGATCGTCTACGAGGGATACGCCCCTGGTGGTGTGGCTCTGATGGTCGAGACCCTCACCGACAATCGCAATCGCACCGGTGGAGAGATTCGCAACATCTTCTCCAAGTTGGGCGGTTCGATGGCCGAGCCGGGTGCAGTGGGCTGGCAGTTCAGCCGACGCGGCGTGATCCTGCTCGATGGTTCGGCGCCCGAGGACGATGTCATGCTGGCGGCTCTCGACGCCGGAGCTGACGACATCACTCGCGACGGTTCCTCGTGGCGAATCCTCACCGAGCCGTCGGTTGTTTACGACGTCAAGGCTGCCCTCGAGGCGGCCGGTCTCGGCGTTCAATCGGCGGACTCCACGATGGTTTCGTCCACCCAGATCGAGGTCACCGACGCCGAGACGGCTCGCAAGATCCTGAAGATCATGGAAGCGCTCGAGGACAACGACGACGTCCAGGACGTGTTCTCCAATTTCGACATCTCCGATGACATGTTGGAGAGCGTCGGCTGATACGACTCATTTCTCTCGACGAAAGGCGAACATGGCTCTCGGTGTCGGCGATCAGGCCCCTGACTTCACACTCCCCGGAACGGGAGGTCGCTCGTATTCGTTGTCCGAATACCGTGGCCGTCCCGTCGTCGTGGTCTTTTACCCCGGTGACGACACACCCGTGTGCACCAAGCAGTTGAACTCGTACAACGACGAGTTGGCGCAGTTCGAGACCCTCGACGCCGTGGTCCTGGCCATCTCCGCTCAGGACGTGTCGAGTCACGAGAAGTTCGCCGACAAGCACGGTTTCCGCTTTCCGTTGCTGGCCGACGTCGACAAGAAGGTCGCCGGGTCGTACGGCGTTCTCGGACCGCTCGGCTTCATGCGACGGAGCGTGTTCGTCGTGGATGCTGGAGGAACGGTGCGGTACGCCCACCGCGCACTGGCCGGCCTCACGTTCCGGTCGGTCGACGAACTGACCGCCGCTCTCACGTCAGCTCGCTGACGTTCTCCACGGCCCGGGCCCGCCGGGCTGGTCGGATCCGCCGAGGCCCCGGGGCGGGCGGGGTAGGATCGTACGCATGTTCGTAGGCCGCCGAGTTCTGGGCATCGACCCTGGTCTGACCCGGTGCGGATACGCGGTCATCGAGGCCCAATCGTCGCCGAAGGCGTTGTCACTCGGGGTCTTGCGCACCGATCCACACGAGGCCCTGCCCGAACGGCTTCGACGAATCCACGACGATCTCCTGGCCTTGTTGCACGAGTTCCGGCCACATGCGGTGGCGGTCGAGCAGGTCTTCTTCCAGAACAACACCCGCACCGCCATGGGGGTGGCCCAGGTGAGCGGCTTGGCACTGGCCGAAGCTCAACGCTTCGGTTGCGACGTCGTTCAATTCACTCCCACTCAGGTCAAGGATTCGGTGGCGGGGTGGGGTGCCGCCGACAAGGCCCAGGTTCAGATCATGGTCCAGAAGCGTCTCGGTCTGAATTCGCCGCCGCGTCCGGCCGATGCGGCCGACGCGGCCGCTCTGGCACTGTGCTACCTCGCGGTCGCTCCCACGCGTGAACGAGTCCGCGCCGCTCTCGGGGTACAGCCGTGATCGGAAGCCTGCGCGGAACCGTGGTCGAGCGCATGCCCGACGGTCTCGCGCTCGTCGAGGTCGGGGGAGTCGGATATCTCGTTCACGTCACACCGCGCACATTGGCCGAACTCGAGCCGACTTCGCCCGCGTTCTTGTACGTGCACCATCACATTCGCGAGGACGCGCAGACTCTCTTCGGGTTCCTCCAACGCGACGAACGAGCGGCGTTCGGCGTGCTCATCGCCACCCACGGCATCGGACCATCGATGGCCATGTCGATTCTGTCCACCCACGCGCCACGCGCACTCGTCGACATCGTCGCATCGTCCGATATCGCGGCGCTCACGCTCGTGCCCGGAGTCGGCAAGAAGACCGCTGAACGTCTCCTCGTCGAACTCAAGAACCGTCTCGACGTTCCGGTGATCGACGAACCGTCGCGCCCGGGCGAGACGACATCGGTGGGTGATGTTCGAACTGCTTTGCTCGGACTCGGCTACACCGACGCCGAAGTTCGCGAAGCACTCCGCGACATCGACACGTCAACACAGACCGACGCGGCCGACATCTTGCGGTCGGCACTGGCCAATCTCGGAGCCCGTCGTGCGGGATGAGTTCCTCGACCCCGCAGGTGACCACCTCGACGCCACCGATGCGCTCGACGAGGTCGGTTTGCGTCCTCGTCGACTCGACGAATTCGTCGGTCAACGCGAACTGAAAGAGAAGCTGTCGATCGTTCTGCAGGCGGCCCGCGCTCGTGGCGAAGCCGTCGACCATCTGTTGTTCGCCGGCCCGCCCGGACTCGGCAAGACCACCTTGTCGGTGATCATCGCGGCCGAAATGGGAACCCGTCTGCACGTCACGTCGGGCCCAGCCCTCGAGCGCGCCGGCGACCTGGCCGCGATACTGACCAAACTCGAGCCCGGTGACGTTCTCTTCATCGACGAGATTCACCGCCTGAGTCGAACCGTCGAAGAGATCTTGTATCCCGCGATGGAGGACTTCCAGATCGACATCGTGGTCGGCAAGGGGCCAGCGGCGTCGAGCATTCGTCTCACCTTGCCCCGGTTCACCTTGGTGGGGGCCACGACGCGCACCGGCATGATCACTGGACCGCTGCGCGATCGATTCGGCCTGGTGGCCCGACTCGAGTACTACGACACCGACGAACTCACGTCGATCGTCAGCCGAGCCGCCTCCATTCTGGGCTTCGATATCGACGCCACTGGTGCACACGAGATCGCTCGCCGCAGCCGCGGCACTCCGCGAATCGCCAATCGTTTACTACGTCGCGTTCGAGACTTCGCCGAAGTGGGTGGACTCGTCAAGATCGACGGTGACACCGCCGATCGAGGCCTGGCGGTGTTCGGTGTCGACGGGGCCGGACTCGACAAGTCCGATCGACAGCTGCTGTCGGCAATCTGTCAACAGTTCTCCGGAGGTCCGGTCGGGTTGTCGACACTGGCCATAGCCGTGGGCGAGCAACCCGAGACGGTCGAAGACGTCTACGAACCGTTCCTGATCCAACGTGGTTTCCTGGCCCGCACACCGCGCGGCCGGGTCGCCTTGGCGTCGGCGTGGGAGCACCTCGGACTTCCACTGCCCGCCGGAGGGCCGCCCGCTCTCTTCTGATGCGCACCGACGACTTCGACTACCACCTCCCCGAGTCGCGAATCGCCCAGACCCCGGTCGAGCCGCGCGACTCGGCCCGTCTCCTCGTCGACCATCGTGATCGCATCGAGCACACCATCGTGCGCGAACTCCCTCGGTTCTTCGAGCCGGGCGACGTCATGGTCGTCAACGACACACGTGTGCTGCCCGCACGACTTCACGTCCGACGGTCGACCGGTGGACATGTCGAGTTGCTACTTCTCGAAGCAGTGACCGACGATCGGTCCCGCTGGGAAGCGATGGTCAAGCCGGGCGGTCGTCTCAAGTCGGGCGAGATCCTGCACGATCGCGACGGACGGCCTGCCGTCACGTTCGACGGCCGTTCACGCAACGACGACACGTTCGAGATCACTCTTCATCCGACCGACGAGTCCGTCGACGATCTTCTCGAGCGTCTCGGCGAAGTGCCACTTCCGCCGTATATCACCGCCCGACTCGACGAACCGACGCGCTACCAGACCGTGTACGCCCGTCGCGCCGCTTCCGCCGCTGCGCCAACGGCCGGTCTGCATTTCACCCCTTCACTCCTCTCCGCCATCGAGTCTCTCGGAGTCGAGATCCTGCGCGTCGAACTGATCGTCGGTCGCGACACCTTCACACCCATCAGTACTGACGATCCGAGCCAACACAAGATGCATAGCGAGTGGTACTCGGTTCGTCCCGAAGTTCTCGAGCGTTGCCTTCAAGCGCAACGCGTGCTCGCGGTCGGCACCACGTCGGTCCGCAGCCTCGAGTCGGCGGCCACCACCGAGCGACTCGAAGGTCGGACCAACCTCTTCATTCGTCAGGGTTACGAGTGGAAAGTCGTCGACCGCCTCATGACCAACTTTCACCTTCCCCGCACCACGTTGCTCCTCATGATCGATGCGTTCGTCGGTCCTCGTTGGCGCCACCTGTACGCAGAAGCACTCGAGCACGAGTACCGCTTCTTGTCGTTCGGCGATGCCATGCTGTTGTCCCGCTGATGCATCCGGTTCACTTCACCCTCCTCGCCCTCGATGGCACAGCCCGTACCGGTACGGCGCGAACCGCGCACGGCTCCTACCGCACTCCGTGCTTCATGCCCGTGGGCACACGTGGTGCCATCAAGTACCTGAGTGCGGCCGACTACGAATCACTCGGTGCTGAGATCGTGCTCGGCAACACGTACCACCTGATGTTGCGCCCGGGCGCCGACACGGTCGAGAAGTTCGGAGGTCTCGGCAAGTTCGCGGGTTGGCGCGGACTCACGCTCACCGATTCGGGCGGATTCCAGATCTTCTCCCTCGAGCCCAAGGTGGACGACGACGGCGTCACGTTCCGCTCCACGTACGACGGTAGTTCGCACCGATTCACCCCCGAGCTGGCCGTGGACGTTCAACAGAAGCTGGGCGCCGACATCCAGATGGTGCTCGACGTGTGCCCACCGTTGCCGTCTCCACCCGACGTCGTGCGGCTCGCCCTCGAACGCACCTCGGCGTGGGCTCAGCGCGCACGTGGTCATCACACTCGCGTCGACCAGGCCCTGTTCGGCATCGTTCAAGGGGGTATCAGCCCGGCCATGCGACGTGAGAGCGCCGAACGCACGGTCGCACTCGACTTCGATGGGTACGGCATCGGTGGCCTCTCGGTCGGCGAGACTCGCGACGAGATGATTCCGGCCTTGGCCGCCGCACTCGAAGCCATCCCCGCCGACCGTCCGCGGTATCTCATGGGAGTGGGCGACCCGGCGTCTCTCGTCGAGGCCATCGGACTGGGCGTCGACCAGTTCGACTGCGTGATGCAGACCCGGCTGGGGCGGCACGGAACAGCGTTCACCGACCAGGGTCGGTTGAACGTCAAGAACGCGCGCTTCGCCCTCGACGAGTCGCCCCTCGACGAGTCCTGCCCGTGTGACGTCTGTGCGCGTCACACTCGCGGCTACCTCCGCCACCTGTTCCAGGTCAACGAACCCACGGCCTCACGCCTGGTGTCGCTCCACAACATCGCCTGGACCTTCCACCTGATGAACCGCGCTCGAACGGCCATCGAGTCGGGCACTTTCGACGAATTGCGTCGTTCGGTGCTCACTACCTGGGGCTGAACCGGGCGAATCCGGCCTGGTTCCGGGGCCGGGCACTAACATTCCACAGGTTGCCTTTCGAACGGACGGACATGCTCAACGCACTTCTCGCATCCAATGACTCCACCCAGAACTCGGGTGGAAGTTTCGTGTTCACCCTGGTGTTCATGGCCCTCATCGGCTTCGCCATGTACTTCTTGATGATCCGGCCGCAGCGGCGCCGGATGCGCGAGACGGCCGACATGCAGAAGTCCATCGGCGAGGGCGACGAGATCCTGACCAATTCGGGGATGTACGGATTCGTCAACGCCATGGACGGCGACGTCGTGTGGCTCGAGATCGCCGAGAACGTCGAGATTCGCGTGTCGCGAGCGGCGATCGCGCGCAAGGTGAACCCCAGCGCCGAACCGGCTGGCGGTCCCGAATCAGCCGCGACGGAAGAGTGACCCGGTGAGTCGTCGTCTCGCCACGTCGCTGGCGATCTTCCTCTCGGTGGTGGCTCTGGCCCTCGGCGCGACGTTCGCCGCTGGCAACGAGCCGTCGCTCGGCCTCGATCTCCAGGGTGGCGTGTCGGTCACTCAGGAACCCGTCGGCGAGTACAACTCCGAATCGCTCGACATCGCCGTCGAGCGCATTCGTGAGCGTGTCGACTCGCTCGGCGTGGCCGAACCCGAAATCATCCGCCAGGGCGACGCCATTGTCGTCAATTTGCCCGGCGTCGAGAACCAGGACGAAGCCATTCGTCTCGTCCAGGTGACAGGTGAGGTCTTACTGCGACCCGTGCTGGCCGCCACTCCGATCACGTCGAACGAGAACCCACCGGCGAGCGTTCCGCCGGGCGATGCCAGCGGTTCGTCCACGACGGTCCCCGCCGATGCCGGCGCGTCGACCACGATCGCCGCACCACCGATCTCACTCACGCTGGCACCGCCGGCAACAGCGTCTCCCGGTCCGTCGCGTCGTCCGATGGGGACACCCACCA
>CAZELU010000038.1:378-19105 GCA_964513215.1 uncultured Bifidobacterium sp. | reverse complement strand
GGGTTCAGACCGCGCACGACTCACCTCCCGACTCGACACGGGTGACGATGCGCTCGAGTCGTTCGAGGTATTCGGGTGAACGAATGTCGTGCGCCCACATGACGATTGCGTCTTCGGTGTTCTCGTAATAGCGCTGACGAATTCCCGCCGGCACGAAACCGAATTCGCGATAAAGGTTCTGCGCGGCCGAGTTGCTCACCCGCACCTCGAGCGTCAGCGCGTCACAGCCGGTCCGAATGGCCTCGTAGGCCAAGGCACACATGAGAAGTCGGGCGTAGCCGTGACGGCGGTGATTCGGATCGACCGCGATGTTGGTCACGTGAGCTTCGTCGACGGCGAACATGAGCCCGGCGTAGCCGACGATCTCACCCATGACCGACAGCACGACGTAGTAGCGCTCGCCTTTCTTGGCCAGATCGATCTCGGTGTTGAACACCGATGCCGACCAGGGCTTGCGATGAACGGCGGACTCGATCGCCATCACGTGCTTCACGTGACGTTTGCGCATCACTTCGATCACCGGAGCGGTCATGCCGACTCCCTCGTCGACCAATTGATCTCGGCGTCGGGCTTGCGCAAATACAACGCCGCCACGTCGTCGGCCGCGACCCATCTCTCGACCCGTGCTTCCTTGTCAGCGATGGCCACCAGGGCTCCGGCCGACGGGAAAGCCGCGTCTGCGATGTCACAGCGATAACCGTCGACGATCTGCTCGCGATAGCGAAGTGCACCGTCACCCACGCAGATGGTCGGTTGCTGACGGCCCACCAAGTCGGACACCAGTTCGTCGACCGATCCGCACCGCGGTTCGGTGAGCGCTTGCACGCGATCACCAGCCGCCCGGAAGAAGCCGTAGAAGATCTCGCCTTTACGCGCATCCACGATCGAGACGATCGTGCGCTCGTCGTGACGAAGCGGATGAGCCAGAACTTCGAGACTCGACAACGCAACGACCGGGATCTCGAGCGCCTGAGCCAACGACTTGGCGGTCGCGATCCCGACCCTCATACCGGTGAAGAGTCCGGGGCCGACGTCGACGGCCACCACACCGATCTCGGGCAACGTGACATCGGCATGTCGACAAGCGAACTCGATGGCCGGCACGAGAGTCTCGGCGTGACGACGGCCGGCATCGACCTCGATGAGGGCGACGACACCGTCGTGATTCGCGAGGGCCACACTCACTCGAGGAGTCGCCGTCTCGATGCCGAGGACGATCATCCCAATGCCGCCTCGATACGCGACCAACGGGCGTTCCAGCGCGGGCCGATCGGCTTGATGGTGACGACACGGGCATCGTCGTCGTCTTCGACACGCGACAGCACGACCTCCAGATGCTCGCCCAACGACGACGCGACCACGTCACCCCACTCCACGAGAAGGATGCCGTCGTCGAGTTCGCCCAACGAAAGATCGTCGAGTTCTCCGGTGCGCTCGAGGCGGTACACGTCGGCGTGGTGCAACCTGACCCGGCCCGAGTCGTACGAATGAACCACGTTGAACGTGGGCGAGGTGACCGGTTCGGTGACTCCCAGAGCGCGACCGAAGCCCTGCGCGAACGCCGTCTTGCCGGCACCCATCTCGCCAGCCAACACGATCACGTCACCGACTCGCGCGAATTCGGCGATACGCGCGGCCAGAGCGTGCGTCTCGGCGAGCGACCGGAGAGTGCGCGTGATCACGCGACGATGCTACCGACGGGCGACAGACCAGAGTCAGAGAACGACACGCGGTACGCGCGCACTGATCGCACACACCACTTCGTATCCGATGGTTCCGAGCAGGCTCCCCCACTCGTTGGCGTCGATCGACTCGACCCCCTGACTTCCGATCAACACGACGTCGTCATCGACCCGAACGTCGTCGTCACCGCAGTCAACCATCAATTGGTCCATCGTGACCACACCCACGATCGGACGACGCCGACCGCCGATGAGAACCTGTCCGCCCGACAAGCCGAGTCCGCGCGGAACACCGTCGGCGTAGCCGAGCGGAACCGTCGCCACGTTCGTAGCGGTGGCGAAGCGATGACGCAGTCCGTACGAGACTCCTTCACCGGCGGACACTCGCTTCACGTATGACACGCGACTGCGCAATGTGAGAGCCGGGCGCAATCGTCCGCACAACGGCGTCATCGTCACATCGGGTGCGATCCCGTACAACGCGATGCCGGTACGGACCATGTCGCGCCGCGCATCGGGGTGCGCGATGGTCGCCGCCGAGTTCGCGGCATGCACCCAACCCGGATCGACGCCCGATCGACGCAACTCGTCGAGTGCGCTGTCGAAGCGAGCGAGTTGAGCCCGTGTCTCGCTGGGGTCGGGACTGTCGGCCGTGGACAGATGGGTGAACACACCCCCGAGTGACAACTGTGGAGAACGCGCGATGATGCGACCGGCCAGTTCGACCGCATTCGAGGGCGCCGACCCCACCCGGTTCATCCCGGTGTCGATCTTCAGATGAACTTCGTGGCCGACCACATCGAGACGTTTGGCTTCCGACGCCAGCGCGTCGACGTAACGCGTCGAGTAGGCGGTGGCGATGAGGCCGTGCGCCACCAGATCGCCCACCTGTTCGATCGGCTGTTCGGACAGAACCAGGATGGGTGCTTCGATACCGGCTCGGCGCAACTCGACACCTTCTTGAACGAGAGCCACGCACAAACCGTGAGCGCCGGCCGCCAAGGCTGTTTCGGCCACCGGCACCGCACCGTGTCCGTAACCGTTGGCCTTCACCACGGCGAGGAGACGCGCAGAGCCGGCGAACTCCTTCATCACACCCACGTTGTGGGCAATGGCACTCAGGTCGATTTCGGCAACGGTGGCGCGCTGGGGTCTCATGCGTCGACCTCGTCGACCTCAGAGAGCACATCGGCCACCGCCATCGGAAGATCGCCAGCCAACAGCCCCACCGCACGCCCACGACGGGCCGCTCGTGCATGAACGAACGCAGCCGAGTACGCCGCCTCGAACACCGGCGCGCCACGCGCGATGAACGCGGCGACGACTCCGGCGAGCACGTCACCGCTGCCGGCGGTGGCCAGACGTTCGTCACCCTCGTCGACGACGGCGACTCGTCCGTCGGATGCCGCGATCACGGTGGTGGGACCCTTGAGTAGACACACGCAGTTCGCGTCGGCCGCGAGCGACCGCGCCGACGAGATGCGATCGGCTGATGGTGCGGAGCCGGTGAGTTGAGTGAACTCGCCATCGTGCGGAGTGATCACCGTCGAGCCACGACGATTCGCCAACACCGACAGGTCTCCACCGAGAGCGAACAGCGCGTCACCGTCGATGACAGCCGGCAGCGTCGCTTCGGCCACCACCCGACGCACATCGGCCAGCGTGGATCGTTCGCGTCCGAGACCGGGACCGATCACCATCGCCGCGAAGCGGGTACGGGCCATCTCCACGACGTCGGGAGCCCACGCGAGTGAACCGACCGATCGGCGAACGACCTCGCGAGGAACCGCACGATCGGACGACGCACCCGGTGACACGAGATGAACGATGCCGGCTCCAGCTCGCAACGCCGCCTCGGTTGCGAGAGATGCGGCGCCGACCATGCCCGGACTGCCGGCCACCGCGAGAACGGCCGCCTTCCACTTGTGTGCATCGGCAGCACGCGGAGGAACCGTCACGTCGATCGCCTCGACGGCGAACACGCGCGATGACGACACGTCGAGACCGATGTCGACCACCTCGACGTCGCCCGCGAATTCGGCACCGTCACCGAACAGCAGCCCGGGCTTGAGCGCCGCGAACGTGACGGTGGCCATCGCGCGCAGCGGTCGTCCGTGAGCACAACCAGTCATGCCATCGATTCCGGACGGAATGTCGACTGCCAAGACTGGCGCGTCAGTGCGCGGTGCCGTCCAGACACCACGAAAGCCGGTTCCGTACGCGGCGTCGATCACCAAGTCGCAGTCGGGCAGTTGCTCGGGAGTTTCGGCAGCGTCGATCACGCGCACGCTGGTTCCGCGCTCGGCGAGGAACCGAGCGGCCACACGTCCATCGGCTCCGTTGTTACCCGGGCCAGCAATCACGACCACGCGACGACCGTACGATCCGCCGAGCATGCGTCGGGCCCGACGAGCCACGGCCCAGGCCGCGCGCTCGATCAAGACGTGTTCGGCCGTTCCACCCGCCACTGCGGCGGCGTCGACCGCACGCATCTCGTGCGGAGTGAGAACGGGCCTCATGCTTCGAGGCTACGGACGTCGTCAGCGGTCGGCCACGACGTAGGCGATGGCCACGTGGTCGGTGTGTGTGAGGGACAGATGCCACGTGCCCACACCCAGGCGATCGGCGTGTTCACGTGCCCGACCCGACACACGCAACACGGGTCGGCCGGTCTCTTCGCGCTCGACCCATACGTCGTGGAACTCGAAGGCTCCGAGCCCGAGGCCCATGGCCTTCATCACGGCTTCGCGCGCGGCGAAACGGGCCGCCAGCGAGGGTGCCTGATCGGCTTGGCTCGAGACGTCGTCGAGTTCGCGAGCGGTGAACACGCGTCCGCGCATGGTGGGCGTCCGTTCGAGCGACACACGAAAACGATCGATGTCGACCGCGTCGATGCCGACACCCACCACCATCAGCGTCGCCAGCGGTCAGCCACGTCACTGATGGGCACGATCAGGAGATCGGCCACCGAGATGTCGCTCAGCAATTCGTCACGCATCTGACCTTCGGTCTCCGACACCCAGTCGACCAGGCGGTCGTAACGCCGGTCGTACCCCTGGAGCACTCCTCGCATCACGGCCACGGGCAGGTGATCATGGAAACGAACGTGCAACAGGAGCAAACCGATCGTGAGACCAGCCTTCACTTCAGGAACGAAGATCACGGTTCGACCATCGGAACGGCCACGCGCGACCAACACTTCTTGTTGGTCGGCCACGCGACGCTTGGTACCCATCAGAACCGGATTGCGCTCGACGCGACTCGGGATGTCACGCGACAACCCGCCCCGGTCGACCACCGAAATGGTCGCCGCCGACACATCACCTTCGATGCGATAGCGCGTGAAGCCGACAACCGATTCGACGGCCGGATCGAGTTCGGCCAGCACCTTGAGCGTGCGGTACGACAACACGTCGCGTCCCGTACCGGTCTCGAGTACGGCTTGCACGAGCGCTCGATCGAGAATCCCTTCGTCGCTACGCGAAATACCGACGGTGACGGTCTTGGCCTGATGCTTGATCGCATCGATCGGACGTGTCAGTTCTTCGATCGCCCGCGTGAGCGCAAGCGTGAGATCGTCGACGAGAGCAGCCGGGCTACCGACCTTGCCGGTTTCTTCCTGGTACGCCTCCACCGGCGACCGATCGAGCACGATGCGGAACATGGTGGCCAAGCGCACCGCGGTACTGGCCTCGAGGTGGCCGTCGTAGGTTCCGGCCCGCAGCGTTTCGCGGAACCGCTCGGAAGACGACGCGAGGGCCGAACGCAGACGCCCCACGACCACATCCCCGTCGTCGGTCGCAAGGACGGCATCTTCCACGATCTCGCGCGCTTCCCGAAGCGCTCGGGCCAGATCGTCGATCGCCCGGGCCGCTTCGTAACCGAAGAGGTGACCCACCATCGCACTCAGCACGAACGCCAGCGCCGCGTCGGTCGACGGAACGTCGACCACGGCCGAGGCTCCGCTGAATCGCTTGTCGTCGCGATCGGCCACCACGATCGGCGTGGCCTTGTGCGCGCGATAGATCGCGATCTCCTTGGCCACGTCATCGGCCGTTCCGCCCACGAGACCGGCCGCACACACGAGGATGAGAGGCTCGCACGACAAGTCGATGTGCTTCTTGTCCTCGGTGATGTCGCAGGAAATCGACTTGTAACACAGCTCGCTCAACTTGATTCGAACCTCTCGCGCAGCGATCGCGTTGTAGCCATTGCCCACCACGGCCCAGTAGCGCTTGGATGGCGCGTAACGCCGAGCGATGTCGCCGATGTCGGCTCGCCGACCGATCACGTCGCGCATCGCGTCGGGCAACGCGCGCAGGGCCGAGAGCAATTCGTGGCGACGACGATCGGACCCGAGTCCCATCTGCGCGGTGATGGCACACGCCAGCAACACGCCCGCCGCCACCTGTGCGTAGAAGGCTTTGGTCGAGGCCACGCTCATCTCCACGTCGCGACCATCGGACGTGAACAACACACCGTCGGCCTTGTCGCACAGATCGCTGCCACGGCGATTGACGATGCCGATGATGAGCGCGCCGCGCGATCGAGCCAGATCGACCGTTCGATTGGTGTCGGTCGTGGTTCCGCTCTGACTCACCGCGATCACGAGCGTGTCGGACATGTCGAGACGCAGTCCGAAACCCGACAGCTCGGTCGCCGTGACCGGATCGACGTCGAGACGACCCTCGCTCAATTCGTCGAGAAGATCGGCGCAACTCTGCCCGGCCACCGCGGCCGTGCCCTGGCCGATCACTCTGATCTTGGTGATGGCACCACTCGTGAGGCGCGACACCACCGCGGCCGGAAGAGCGCGCGAGCCCGGTCGAGCCACCAGTCGGCCGTCCACTTCGGCGATCTTGCCGCGCAACGTCTTGCGCAGACTCTCGGGTGCTTCGCCGATCTCCTTCAACAAGAAGTGCGGAGCGTCGCCCCGATCGATGTCGCGAGTCGTGACTTCGGCACGCGTGAGTTCGCTCTCGCCAACCGGCATGTCGGACCCGTCGTACGACAGCCGCATGATGCCCTCGACGGTGCCGGCCCGCTCACCGTCGAGCACCACGATCTGACCCTTCACATCGGATGCCGATGACGTCATCTCACCGTCGAGACGTAGATAGCGCGCGGTTTCTTCGACGACTCCGTACGGTTCGCTGGCCACCACGTAACAGTCGTCGGCGAGACCGACGAACAAACCCTGACCACTGCCGTGGAGCGCGACGAAAAGACGATTGGGGTCGTCACTGGCCGCCGCCGCAATGGCGACCGACCCTTCGAACGAGGCCACCGTCCGCCGAAAGGCCTCCACCGGTTCGGCTCCCTTGGCGCGATGCGTGGACACCAGCGACGGAATGACCTTGGCGTCAGTGGTGATCGCATGAGCGAAACGCAGCCCGTACTCGATACGAAGATCGCCGTGATTGTCGACGTCACCGTTCAGGGCCGCGATCACGTACGGATCGGGTGACGAGTCGATGAATTCACTGTTGACCGGATGGGCGTTGGGTTCGGAGATGATGCCCACACTCGCCCACCGCGTGTGACCCACCAATGACGTGCGCGCGGCCGGATTCGACAACGCGCGCCGCAACAGATCGTCACTGGCCACGGCGGCACGCAAGGCCCGCGTGTTGTCACCGAGCTCACCGATCTCGGCCGCGGCCTTGTACACGAACGAGAGAACCGACCCGTCGGCAACCGAACGTACCGACCGGTTCTGGAAGAGCGGATCGCTTCCGCGTTCATCGAGTGCGTGACGCAACGTCGGATCGTCGGCAGACAGACCGTGGTTCCACACGAAGACGTGAATGCCGGCCGAGTCACGACCACGCACCTCGAGCCGATCGAGCACCGACAGAGACTGTTGAATCATGAGATAGCCGGCGATGGCGGCCGTGCTCGCCTCACGACCGGCCAGATCGGCCACGGCGCGGGCGGTGCGCAAGCGGTCGTTCCGAATCGACCACACCACGTCGCGCGCGGCGATGACCCGTGACGACAGCCGCTCGAGTTCGTCGTCACTCAGATCACTGGCCCCGTCGTCGAGGGTCCGCTCGACCTGAGCAATGGCGGCATCGATCCGATCGAGCCGCGCGTCGATCCCGACTTCGAGTTCACGCTGGCCGAGCAGTGCCCGACACCCGGGCACACCCTTCAGGATCTCGTTGACCCCACCCACCAGAGCGGTGATGTCCTCGAGCGACGACGACTGCGCGGCGCGGTCGAGCGGCGCGAGGATCGAATCGACCGTCGGGACCCCACGGGTCGACGGACGGCTCACCAGAGCGATGATGCCGCACATGTCCGACAGGTTACCGAGGGGTCGGGGACGCTGATGATCAGGCGAAACGCTCGGTCGCCACGGCGCAGAGCCGATCGACCACGGCCTGCGCTTCGTCATGTGACGCGGCTTCGGCCATCACACGCACCAGCGGCTCGGTTCCACTCGATCGAACCAACACCCGTCCCTCGGCCCCGAGACGCTGTTCTTCGGCGGCGATCTCGTCACGCATTTCAGCGGCTGCGTCAGCCGGACGGCGACCCACACGAACATTACGCAGCACTTGCGGATACGTGGTCATGACGGCCGACGCCAACTCGGACAGACTGCGTGCACGACGACGCGCCAGAACCGACACGAACACGGCTGCCACGAGGCCGTCGCCAGTGGTGCCCATGTCACGATGAATGATGTGGCCACTCTGCTCGCCACCGAGGACGAATCCACCGTCGTCCATTGCGTCGAGAACGTGACGGTCTCCGACTGGTGTGGTGACCACCTGAATTCCGGCCGCTTCCATGGCCCGGTGGAATCCGAGGTTGGCCATGACCGTGGCGACCACGACGCTGCCGGCCAGACGACCTTGCTCGCGCCGTTCGAGAGCCGACAGGGCGATGAGTCGATCACCGTCGACCACCTGCCCACGATCGTCGACCGCGATCACACGGTCACCGTCACCGTCGAATGCGAACGCGAAGTCGACGCCACCCATCTGACGAACGAAGTCGCACAACTGACGCGGCGCCGTGGCCCCGCACTCGCGATTGATGTTGGTTCCGTCGGGAGCATCGTTGAGCACGATCACATCGGCACCGAGCGCACGGAACACACGCGGAGCCGCTTCGTACATCGCGCCGTTGGCGGTGTCGAGAACCACGCGCGCGCCGGCCAAGCACCGCTCGGCGAACAACGACACCACGTGGTCGACGTACCACGACAACGCTTCGGTACGCGGAACCACGGTTCCCACACGACGCGGAATCGATCCGCTCGGCTCGGCGGCCAAGATGGACGCGAGCTCGACCTCGATCGCCCGCTGCGTGGCGTCGTCGACTTTGCGGCCACCGGCTGCGAACACCTTGATGCCGTTGTCGGTGTACGGGTTGTGTGACGCCGTGATCACCACACCGGGAATACCATCGCGCGCGGCCAACGCAGCGATGGCCGGCGTCGGAACGACAGCGACGTCATCCACATCGACGCCTTGAGCCGCGACACCGGCCGCCAACGCGGTCTGCAGAGCTGGCCCGGATTCGCGCGGATCTCGGCCGATCACCAGACGCGACGGGGACAACACCCGACCAACGGCACGGCCGAGGGCCAAGGCGAACTCGGGAGTGATCTCTTCGATGGCAACGCCACGAACCCCATCGGTTCCGAACCGCGGGTGCGCGGGTGCCGACATGCGGCGCTCGCTCAGCGCTTGGTGTACTGCGGCGCCTTACGGGCCTTCTTGAGGCCGTACTTCTTGCTCTCCTTGCGACGCGAGTCGCGGGTGAGCAGTCCGGCCTTCTTGAGGGCGGGGCGCGCTTCAGGGTCGAGTTCGGCGAGCGAACGAGCCAGGCCCATGCGCATCGCGCCGGACTGACCGGTCACTCCACCACCGATGATGGTGGCGTCGACGTCGTACTGCTCGGCGGTGTTGGTGACACGGAGCGCCTCGACAGCCGAGTTGCGCTGCGTCGCGGTGCCGAAGTACTGATCGATCGGCTTGCCGTTGATGACGACCTTGCCGGTGCCCGGACGAACACGTACACGCGCGATGGCGGCCTTGCGACGTCCGGTGGTCTGAGTAAGGGGCTTGCTCATGATGCGATCCTTCAGCGGGCCTTGGCGTGGTCGATGTTGCGAACGGTCGGGTTCTGCGAAGAGTGCGGGTGCTCGGAGCCGCCGTACACCTTCAACTTCTTGATCATCTGACGACCGAGAGGACCCTTGGGCAACATGCCGCGAACCGAGTTGCGGATGGCCTCATCGGGACGGCGCGCCAACAAGTGAGCGAAGGTCTCGCTCTTCATACCGCCGGGGTATCCCGAGTAGCGATAGATCATGTGGCGATCGGCCTTACCCGACGTCATGACGACCTTGTCGGCGTTGATGATGATGACGTGATCGCCCATGTCCATGTGCGGTGCGAACACGGGCTTGTGCTTGCCGCGCAAGAGACGGGCGGCTTCGGTGCACATGCGACCGAGCACCATGCCCTCGGCATCGAGGACATGCCACTCGCGCTTCACATCGCTGGCCTTGGGTGAGTAGGTGCTCATGAGAACTTCTTTCGACGAGCTGGCGCGGTACACCGACCGCACACAGGACCCTGGAATGATACGGGCCTAGTACCCGACTTCCCACAGGCACAGACCCTCGGGAGGGGCCACCTGACCTGCGGCTGACCGGGAACGGGCGGCCAAGATCCCCGTGATCTGACCGGGGGTGAACTTGCCGGTTCCGACGTCGACCAGGGTGCCCACGATCGAGCGGACCATCTGGTGGCAAAAGGCGGTGGCCCTGATCTCGAAACGCAGGAGTCGGGCCCCGTGTTCGGTGCGCTGTTCGGTCCATTCGGCCGAGACGACCCGGCGGACGAGCGAGTGCTCGCCCTCCTTCGGACGCCGGCAGAACGACGAGAAGTCGTGCTCCCCCACCAACGGATCGCAGGCCATCTGCATGAGCGGCAAGTTGAGCGGTTGGCTCACGTGCCACGATGTCGCGGCCATGAACGGGTCGGGCGTCTCGTCGTTCAGAACGAGATAGCGATAGTGACGCCAGGTGGCCGAGAAGCGGGCCGAGAAGTCGGCGTCGGCTGGCGCCGCCTCGCGCACCACGACACCCGGAGCGCACATCTTGGTGAGGCGTCGCGGCAACGTCTCGAGATCGAGGTCGACTGGCAGATCGACGCTCACCACTTGACCCCACGCATGAACACCGGCGTCGGTGCGGCCGGCACCCTGGACCTCGATGTCGCTCTGCGCGATGGTGGACAACGCGTCGTTCAACGACCCGGCGACCGTACGCACACCGTCGTTGGTGGCGAAGCCGTGGAAGTGCGAGCCGTCGTAGGCCAACAACAGACGAACCCGCCGTGAGGCGGGTTCGTTCGAGGACATGAGCGTGGTGGTCAGGGAGCCCGGTGACGGACTCGTTCGAATCAGACGAGTTCGACGCGAGCCATCGGGGCGTTGTCACCCTGACGCGGACCCAGCTTCAGAATGCGCAAGTAACCGCCATTGCGGTCGGCGAAACGCGGAGCGATGTCGGAGACCAACTTGTGGGTCATCTCCTTGTCACCCAGGTACGACTGGAGCTGACGGATGCGGTGCAGGCTGGCGGCGTCGCCGTCCTGAGCCTTCTTCGCCTTGGTGATGAGCTTCTCGGCGATGGGGCGCAAAGCCTTGGCCTTGGCCTCGGTCGTCTCGATCGCCTCAGCGGCGAACAGCGATGCCGCGAGGTTGGCCATCATCAACTTCTGGTGAGCAGCACTGCCACCGAAGTTGCGAGCGCGTCGGGGTGTTGCGGGCATGGTCGTCGTCTCTCTTCGTTCAGTTCGTTGTTCGTCAGCCGCGCAGCGAGAGACCGCGCTCGTCGAGCTTCTGCTTGACTTCGTCGAGGCTCTTCTGGCCGAAGTTGGTGATGTTGAGCAGATCGTCCTCGGTCTTCTGCAGGAGCTCACCGATGGTGTTCACCTGCGCGCGCTTCAAGCAGTTGCGCGGACGCTCGGACAGATCGAGTTCTTCGATGGCGATGTCGAGATCGGGGCTGGATGCGCCGGCCTGGATGACTTCACCGAGTTCGAGACCCTTGGGTTCGTCGGAGAGATTGGCCACCAGGTCGACCAGCGAGCGGAGCGTGGCACCGGCCGATGCCAGGGCTTCGCGCGGGCTCATGGTTCCGTCGGTCTCGATGTCGATCACGAGACGGTCGTAGTTGGTCGACTGCTCGACACGCGTGGGCTGCACGTCGAACATCACGCGACGAACCGGCGAGAAAATCGAGTCGATCGGGATCACGCCGATGGTCCGGGTGCCGGCCTCGCGGTCGGACGAGAGGTAACCGCGACCCTGCGACACGGTGAGATCGATGGCCAGACGGCCCTTCGAATTCACGTGCGCGATGACGAGGTCCTTGTTGAGGATCTCGACTTCGGCCGGGCACTTGATGTCGCCCGCGGTGATGACGGCTTCACCGCGCACGTCGAGACGAAGAACGACGTCGTCTTCCGAGTCGGAGCGAA
Source organism: uncultured Bifidobacterium sp. (assembly GCA_964513215.1). GTDB lineage: Bacteria > Actinomycetota > Acidimicrobiia > Acidimicrobiales > Ilumatobacteraceae > Casp-actino8. Next base: position 6,912 of record CAZELU010000038.1, on the reverse strand, counting down.
GAACGATGTCCTTCAGGTTGAGGATGATGTCGGTGACGTCCTCGGAGACACCAGTGATGGTGTCGAACTCGTGCAGCGCCTCGTCGAACTTGACGGTGGTGATGGCTGCACCCGGGATGGCCGAGAGCAGTGTGCGACGCAGCGAATTGCCAATGGTGTGGCCGAAACCCGGCTCGAGCGGTCCGATCGCGAAACGCTGGCGATTGTTGGACTCCTCGTTGTCGGCTTCGACGGTGGGGCGCTGAATGACGAGCATGGACACTTCCTTGTTCGGGCCTTGGATTACTTGGAGTACAACTCGACGATGAGCTGTTCGCGCACCGGCACATCGATGTGCTCGCGCGACGGTTCGGTGCGAACGGAGACCTGCTTGCCGCCGTCGCCCGTCTCGAGCCAACCCACGACCGAACGGTCGAGGGTGTCGAGGTTGTGCTGGATCACGATCATGTTGCGCGCCTTGGGCGACAACGTGACGACGTCACCAGCCTTCACGCGCGCGCTCGGAATGTTGAGACGCTTGCCGTTGACGAGCACCAGACCGTGGCTCACGAACTGGCGAGCCTGCGGACGGGTGCTGGCCCAGTTGGCGCGGTAGACCACGTTGTCGAGACGCAGCTCGAGAAGACGCAGCAGGTTCTCACCGGTGGGGCCGGCGAGACGGTTGGCCTCTTCGTAGGTCTTGCGGAACTGACGCTCGAGAACGCCGTAGATGTACTTGGCCTTCTGCTTCTCCTGGAGCTGAGTGAGGTACTCGCTGCCGCTCGAACGACGACGCGTGCGGCCGTGCTGGCCGGGAGGGAACGGGCGACGCTCGAGAGCCTTGGAGCCCTTGCTGTTCTCGAAGACGTTGATGCCGAGGCGACGCGACAGACGCACCTTGGGTCCGGTGTAACGAGCCATGACTTAGTTCCTCTTCCGCTTCGGCAGCTTGCAACCGTTGTGCGGAACCGGCGTGACGTCCTTGATGCCCGTCACTTCGATTCCGGTGTTCTGGAGCGAACGAATGGCGGTGTCACGACCCGAGCCCGGGCCCTTGGCGTGCACTTCGACGCGGCGCATGCCCTGTTCGAACGCAGCCTTGGCCGCCTTCTCGGCCGCCAACTGAGCAGCGAACGGGGTGCTCTTGCGCGACCCCTTGAAACCGACGCCACCACCCGACGCCCACGAGACCACATTGCCCTCGGGATCGGTGATGCTGACGATGGTGTTGTTGAACGAGCACTTGATGTGGCACACACCCACGGTGACGTTCCGACGTTCGCGCTTGCGGGGGCGGCGTCCGCCCGGCTTCGGCTTGGCCATGACTTACTTCCTCACTGCCTTCTTCTTGTTGGCCACGGTCTTCTTCGGGCCCTTGCGGGTACGAGCGTTGGTCTTGGTGCGCTGACCGCGCACGGGCAGGCCACGGCGATGACGCACACCCTGCAGGGACTGGATTTCGATCTTGCGCTTGATGTCCTGCTGCACTTCACGGCGCAGGTCACCTTCGACGGTGATGTTCTGATCGACCCACACGCGAATGCGGTTCACTTCGTCTTCGGTGAGATCGCGCACGCGAGTGTTGGCGTTGAGACCGAGGTCTGAGCAGATCTTCTGAGCAGTCGGACGACCGATGCCGAAGATGTAGGTGAGTGAGATCTCCAACCGCTTCTCGCGGGGGATGTCGACACCGGAAATACGAGCCATTGAAAAACGTCTGCTTTCTTCTCAGCCCTGGCGCTGCTTGTGGCGCGGGTTCTCACAAATGACCATGACCCGTCCATGACGACGGATCACCTTGCACTTCTCACAGATCTTCTTGACGCTGGGTCGGACCTTCATCGGTCGTCTCGCTTCTTGTTGTTCACTTGTATCGGTAGGTGATGCGACCCCGAGTGAGGTCGTACGGAGTGAGTTCGACTTGCACCTTGTCGCCGGGGAGGATGCGGATGTAGTTCATGCGCATCTTTCCGGAGATGTGCGCCAAAACTTTGTGGCCGTTCTCCAACTCGACCCTGAACATGGCGTTCGGGAGCGACTCGAGGATCGTGCCTTCCAGAAGAATGGCGTCGTCTTTAGGTTTGGCCAGAACTGCCTCCTTGGCGTTTCACGGTTCGACTGACTGATGCGTGACAGAGGTCAGATCAGGGCCGGTTGACGATGCTACCGGGGGTTTTCCGCCACCCCACCGGGCCAGTTTTCGGCTGTTTCGGCGACCCGGTCGGGTCAGGACCCACCCCGTTGGGCGGCTTCGATGGCCGCCGTCATCCGGGCGAAGACGGTGTCGGGGCTGGCCGAACCGTCCACCACCGTGAGGCGACCCCGCGACCCGTAGTACTCGAGCAAGGGTGCGGTCTGGGTCTCGTACAGGTCGAGACGTCGGTTCACCGACTCCTCGGTGTCGTCGTCGCGCTGGACCACGTCTCCCCCACAGGTGTCGCAGGTCCAGGGGTGGCGCTCGCGGCCACTGGCCGTGTAGTTGGTGCCGCAGTCCCGGCAGACCCGCCGCGAGGAGATGCGGGCCAGAACCAGATCGCGCGGTACGTCGAGGTCGATCACGGCGTGCACCGGCTTGGTGGCGGTCAGGGCGTCGAGGGCCTCGGCCTGGGTCACGGTGCGGGGGAACCCGTCGAGGATGTAGCCGCGGGTGGTGGCGTCGTCCTCGGACAGTCGATGGCGGACGAGTTCGATCATGATCTCGTCACCCACCAGTCGGCCCGACTCGATCACTTGTTTGGCGGCGTTGCCCAACTCGGTGCCCTCACGCACGGCAGCACGCAACATGTCTCCGGTGGAGATGTGCGGAACCACGTAGTGACGCGACAAACGCTGACACTGAGTTCCTTTACCGGCGCCTTGGCGACCGATGAGGATGAGCCGGACGCCCTGGATCATCGGTCAGCTCCGGCGCGAACGACGACGCCGGCGGCGCGTCACTTCAGGAATCCCTCGTAGTTGCGCAACATCAACTGGCTGTCGACCTGGCGCATGAGTTCGAGTGCGACACCCACCGCGATGAGCACCGTGGTGCCCGCGAACGGGAAGGACTGCACGTCGCCGACCCACAGCACGATGTACGGCAGGATGGCGATGAACGCGACGAAGAGTGCACCGGGAAGTGTGATGCGGTTCACGACGCGCGCGAGGTAGCTCTCGGTCTGCGGACCGGGACGAATGCCGGGGATGAAGCCGCCTTGACGACGGATCTGGTCGGCCTGACGAATCGGATCGAAGGCGATCGAGTTGTAGAAGTACGCGAACGCGATGATGAGCAGAGCGAACACCACGATGTAGAGCAGGCCCTGCGAACTCACCAGGTTGCGGTCGACCCACTCGGTAAGGCTGCGCCGCCAACCACGATCGGAGCCGATCACGTTGGTGAGCAGCACGGGCAGGAGCATCACCGAGCTGGCGAAGATGATCGGGACCACGCCGGCCTGGTTGACCTTGAGAGGGATGTAGGTGCTCTGGCCACCGAACATGCGACGACCGACCACGCGCTTGGCGAACTGCACCGGAATGCGGCGCTGACCGAGTTCGACGCGGACGACGGCGACGAGGATGGCGAGTGAGATGGCCACCAGCACACCGAAGACGAACCACTTCTTGCTCTGCAGGATGGAGTAGTAGCTGAACGGGAGCGACGACACCACCGACGCGAAGATCAGAATCGACATACCGTTGCCGATACCGCGCTGGCTGATGATCTCACCCATCCACATGAGCAATGCCGTACCGGCCACCAGAGTGATGATGACGAGCAGGCCGCGCGGCCACATTCCATCGGGCAGCAACACGATGTCGGGAGCAGTGGCCGAGGCGGTGAAGAACGCCGAGCCGCGGCCCTGACCGAAGATGAAGGTGAGACCAGCCGCTTGGAGAAGCGCGATCGCGATGGCCACGTAACGCGTCCACTGCGTGATCTTGCGCTGGCCGACCGCACCTTCCTTCTGCCATTCCTCGAGTTTCGGAATGACCACGGTGAGCACCTGCATGATGATGCTGGCCGTGATGTACGGCATGATGCCGAGCGCGAACACCGCGAAGCTGGAGAACGCTCCACCCGAGAACAGGTTGAGGAAGCCGAGCGCACCCTGCTGACGAGCCGACTCGCGCAACTGACGCACGGCCTGATCGTCGATACCGGGAACGCGGACGTACGCGCCGAGGCGGTACAGCGTGACCATGAGCAACGTGAACAAGATCTTGTTCCGAAGGTCGGGGACCTTGAACATGTTCTTGAGATTCGAGATCACGATGCTCCTCTACCGATCGCAGTGACGAGTCGGGTTCGACTCAGCGGTTGGTGAACTGGTTGCCGTTGGCAGCCGGACGAACCTTGTACGGCAGCGGGATGATGGTGACCGATCCACCCTTGGCTTCGATCGCGGCCTGAGCCGCCTTCGACACGGCGTGAGCCGACACGTCGACCTTGCGGGTGATCTCGCCACGAGCCAGAACCTTCACGAACGCACCCTTGTGGAGCACGCCGCGGGCCAAGAGGACCTCGGGTGTGACTGCCGACTCGGTGAGTTCGTTGATGGAGTCGAGGTTGACGGCCTGGTACTCGACGCGGAACGGGTTGTTGAAGCCCTTCAACTTCGGAACACGCTGCTTGAGGGGCATCTGTCCACCTTCGAAGCCGCGAGCAACCTTGCCGCGACCACGAGCGCGCTGACCCTTGGTACCGCGGCCGGCGGTCTTACCGCCCTTGCCGCCGATACCACGAGCGACGCGCTTCTTGCGGTGGGTCGACCCGGGTGCGGGTGAGAGTTCGTCGACGCGCATGCTCAGCTCTCCTTCGAGCCCGAGGTGGAAACCTCGATGAGATGAGGGACCCGGGCGATCATGCCGCGGATCTCGGGACGGTCGGGCAGCGTGTTGGTCTGGCCGATACGGCCGAGCCCCAACGCGCGCAGAGTGCCGCGAGCCTTGGGCTTCACGTGTGCACCCGACTTGATCTGCTTGACGGTGATGGTGCCAGACATGGTCAGTGCGACTCTCCTGCTGCGATCGAGCGCTTGCGCTCGGTGTACGCCTTCAGCAGACCCTTGGGAACGAACGAGTCGGCGGGGATACCGCGACGCGCTGCGACTTCGTCGGGACGCTGCAGAGCCTTGAGACCTTCGATCGTGGCGCGCGCCACGTTGATGGCATTCGACGAACCGAGCGACTTGCACAGGACGTCGTGGATACCGGCCTCTTCGAGAATGACACGAGCGGCGCCACCGGCGATCACACCGGTACCAGGAGCAGCCGGCTTGAGCATCACGCGGCCTGCGCCGAGGATGCCGATGACCGGATGTGTGATGGTGCTGCCAGCCAACGGAACATCGAACATGTTGCGCTTGGCGTCTTCGGTGCCCTTCTGGATGGCCAACGGAACTTCCTTGGCCTTGCCGTAACCGAGACCGACGCGACCGTTGCCATCGCCCACCACGACGAGCGCGGTGAACGAGAAGCGACGACCGCCCTTGACGACCTTGGCCACGCGATTGATGTGAATGACGCGCGATTCGCGACCGCCATCACCCTGCTGTTGGCCACCCTGGCGCGGGTTACCGCCATATGCGGGAGCGTTCGACATCAGAACTCCAGTCCGGCTGCTCGGGCCGCCTCGGCGACGGCGGCGACGCGACCCTGGTAGAGGTATCCACCACGGTCGAACACGACTTTGTTGACACCAGCGGCCTTGGCGCGCTCGGCGACGAGCTGGCCCAGGCGTGCGGCGGCGGCGACGTTGCTGCCTCCACCCGACTGACGCACCGTTGCTTCGACCGACGAGGCCGACGCGATGGTGACACCGCGATCGTCGTCGATCACCTGAAGGATGAGGTGCTTGTTCGAGCGGTACAGCGACAAGCGCGGACGCTCAGCGGTGCCGTGAATCTTCTTGCGCACGCGCGAGTGACGACGGAGTCGTCCGGTGCGGCGCTGATTGGCGATCTTGGTCATTGCGTCTCCCTACCGCGCATCACTTCTTGCCGGCCTTACCGGCCTTGCGCAGGATCTTCTCGTTGACGTAACGCACACCCTTGCCCTTGTAGGGCTCGGGCTTGCGGATCGAACGAATGTTGGCGGCCACCTGACCGACGAGTTCTTTGTCGATGCCCTTCACGATGATTCGTGTCTGGACCGGAACCTCGAAGGTGATGCCATCGGGACCCGGGAAATCGACCGGATGCGAGAAGCCGAGGTTGAGACGCAGAGCGCTCGGTCCCTTGGCCTCGGCGCGATAACCCACGCCGACGATCTCGAGTTCCTTGGCGTAACCCTCGGTGACACCGACGACCATGTTCTGAACGAGCGCACGCGACAGACCGTGAAGGCTGCGCGACTCGCGCTCGTCGTTGGGACGCTCGACCAGAAGTGCCGACTCGTCCTTGCGAACCGAGATGCCGCCTTCGAGTGTGCGCGACAAGGTTCCCTTGGGACCCTTCACCGTGATGGTGGCGCCATTGATGGAAACGTCGACTCCGGACGGAACCGTGATGGGGGAATTGCCGATACGTGACATGTCAGGCTCCTCGGCTCACCACACGTAGCGGAGGACTT
>CAZELU010000038.1:0-368 GCA_964513215.1 uncultured Bifidobacterium sp. | reverse complement strand
CTTGGCTGGTTGACAGGACGGCCACACCCAGACCACCGAGCACGCGCGGCACGGTGTTCGACTTGCGGTAGACCCGCAAGCCCGGTGTGGAGATGCGCTTGATGCCGGCGATGGTGCGACGGCGATCAGACGAGTACTTCATGGTGATGGAAAGGATCTGGCCCGGGCCCTTGGGATTGGGCGCGACCGAGAAGCCGGAGATGTAACCCTCCTGCTCCAGGATCTTGGCCAGCGCGACCTTCTGCTTGGAGGACGGCATCCTCACCTCGTCGTGCATCGCCGTGTTGGCGTTGCGCAGCAGGTTCAGCATGTCCGCGATGGGATCGGTCATCGTCATCGTGCGCCTCCCCTCACCAGCTGGCCTTGGT
>CAZELU010000037.1:15129-19583 GCA_964513215.1 uncultured Bifidobacterium sp. | reverse complement strand
CCGGGGTCGCCACACTCGACGGGCTCGGAGCGGTGGGCGGGGGAGCGCACGCCGATCACGAGTGGATCGACGTCGACGTGATGCCCACCCGCGCGTTGCTCATCGCCGGACTGGTCGAGCGCCTCCAGGCGCGCTGACTACTCGAGTTCGAGCAAGCCGGACGAGCCGGGTCCGAGCGTTCCGGCCGAGCGGTACACGTTCAACTTCTCGCGGCTGTCCTCGATGTCGAGGTTGCGCATGGTGAGTTGACCGATGCGGTCGAGCGGACCGAACGCTTGATCCTCGACGCGTTCCATACTCAGGCGATCGGGTGCGTAGGTGAGATGCGGGCCAGTGGTGTCGAGGATCGTGTAATCGTCACCGCGACGCAGTCGCACCGTGACTTCGCCGGTGATGGCCGAACCGACCCAACGCATGATTGGCTCGCGCAGCATGAGGCTCTGCGGGTCGAACCAACGACCTTCGTACAGCAGGCGACCGAGACGACGTCCCATGGTTCGGTAGTTCTCGACGGTGCCTTCGTTGTGGATGGCGGTCACGAGACGTTCGTAGGCGATGTGCAGAAGCGCAAGTCCGGGTGATTCGTAGATACCACGACTCTTGGCCTCGATGATGCGGTTCTCGATCTGATCGCTCATCCCGAGTCCGTGACGCCCACCGATGGTGTTGGCTTCGTTCACGAGTGCGACCTGATCGACGAATTCCTTGCCGTTGATGGCGACCGGCCAACCTTCGTGGAAGCGGACCGACACGACTTCGGGTGCGATGGTCACCGAGTCGTTCCAGTGAGCCACGCCCATGATGGGTTCGACGATGTCCATCGAGGTGGACAGTTCTTCGAGCAACTTGGCTTCGTGCGTCGCGCCCCAGATGTTGGCATCGGTGCTGTAGGCCTTCTCCTTGCTGTCGCGATAGGGAAGGTTGCGCGACTGCAGGAACTCGCTCATCTCCGAGCGGCCACCGAGTTCGGACACGAACGTCGGGTCGAGCCAGGGCTTGTAGATGCGCAGATTCGGATTGACGAGCAACCCGTACCGGTAGAAGCGCTCGATGTCGTTGCCCTTGTAGGTGGAGCCGTCACCCCAGATGTCGACGCCGTCCGACTGCATGGCGCGCACGAGCAGGGTGCCGGTCACGGCTCGGCCGAGCGGTGTGGTGTTGAAGTAGGTCTTGCCGGCGGTGGTGATGTGGAAGGCGCCGCACTGAAGCGCCATCAAGCCTTCGCGCACCAACTCGGCGCGGCAGTCGACGAGGCGTGCTTCCTCGGCTCCGTACTGCTTGGCTCGACCGGGGACGCCACTCAAATCGGGCTCGTCGGGCTGTCCGAGATCGGCGGTGTACGCGTAGGGCACGGCACCCTTCGAACGCATCCAGGCCACGGCGGCCGAGGTGTCGAGTCCACCGGAGAAGGCGATGCCCACACGTTCGCCCACCGGGAGTGACGTGAGGACGCGCTGTGAGCGCGGACTCCCCGAGGTGTTCGACGAACTCGACGATGACGACATGGCAGTGACGCTATCGGTCGTCATCTCTCCGATGAAGCGGTTTGGCCTGGCTAGCGTCGCGATTCGTGAATCTGGACGGGGGAGTGCATCGCATACCGCTCTCGGCGGCGGGCGAACTCTGGATCTGCGGCAAACATGCGATCGCGCCCGATCGGCCCGGCCTCATCGAACGGATCGGCGCGTCGACTCGTCGCACACACGTCGTGTGTTTGGTCGAGCGCTACGAGATCGCCGAGCGGTATCCCGACTACGTGCGGTGGCTCGACTCGAACGAGAACTCGACGTGGTTTCCGATCCACGACCTCTCATCGCCCGATCTGTCGGCGGTGAGGGAGATGTACGGCAACGTGTGGTCACGAGTCAGCAGCGGTGAGGTCGTGGTCGCTCACTGCGCGGCGGGAATGGGTCGGGCCGGAACTCTGGCTGTTGCCGTGTGTGTCCTGGCCGGCATGACCTTGGACGTTGCACTCGAACACGTGCGTCGCCATCGCCCGGGCGCTGGCCCCGAAGTGGGATCACAGCGTGATGTGGTGGAGGAACTCGCGCGATCAGTCGCCGACGACTGACATTGAACTCGTATCGGGGCGCTCGATTCCAGAGAGCGAGCCGATCGAGAGCAACAACGCCGCAGTGGCAAGTGCGCCGGTCACGACCGCCGACCCGGGCGACGTATCGATGTCGACGAGCGCGCTCGCCCCGAGAAGAACTGCTCCGGTGGTCGAGATCAACGGCGTGAAGGGGCGTCGGAAGAGGGCCCACACCGCAACGGCGGTCGCGGCGCCGAACACGAGCACGACGAAGATCGACACGACGACCGTCGACCAACGCTCGTCGTCGGCCCACCACGTGGGACGTCCGATGATCTGAGACGATGCTCCGACGCACGCCAGGCAGATGGCCATGAGGGCCCATCCGGCCGCAACGGTGCGCGCCCAGCCGATCGTCAAACGGCTTCGAGCCATGCGGCCAACTTACTGAAATCGAGACAAAGGTGGTCGGCGTGCGCCGATAACTTGCCGTTGTGGCGACTGACTCCTCGGGCAGCGGACCCCATTTCAAGAAGTTGTCCCTTTTCTTCCCGATGTGGAACGAAGAGGAGTACATCGGACGCACCCTCGACGCTGCGCGCGAGGCGGGTAACGCATTGCTCGCCTCGGGAGAAATCGCCGACTACGAGATCATCGTGGTCGACGACGCGTCGACCGACTCCACGCCCCAACTCGCCGACGAAGCCGCTGCCGCCGATCCACGAGTGAAGGTCGTTCACCATCCGAAGAATCGCAAGTTGGGTGGTTCGATCAAGACCGGTTTCGCGGCCGCCTCGGGTGACCTGGTTCTCTACACCGACGCCGACTTGCCCTTCGACATGGACGAACTGCAGAAGGCCTGTCGCATCATGCGCCATTACGAGGCCGATGTGGTGAGTGCCTATCGTCTCGATCGCACGGGCGAGGGTTACGTCCGAACGGTGTATTCGTTCTTCTACAACGCCTTGGTGCGGGTCTTCTTCGGGCTGAAGATGCGGGACGTGAACTTCGCCTTCAAGTTGTGTCGTCGGCGGATCTTCGACCATGTGACCCTCGTGTCCGAGGGATCGTTCATCGATGCCGAACTCGTGATCCGGGCCAGCAAGTACGGCTACAACATCGTCCAATTCGGTGTCGACTACTTCCCGCGCACACGCGGCGTCTCCACGCTCTCGTCACCCAGCGTGATCGTGAAGATCCTGCGCGAGATGTGGCAGCTCCGGCGCGAACTCCAGTCGATCGCCCCCGCCGTTCAGCGTTGAACGCCACACGTCCGCGCCTTCAGCCGCGCGGTGGTCGCCGGTAGCCTCGGGCGCGTGCAAGGAGGTTCGAGAGGCCGTCGGCCGGCGTCGAGCCGCCGTCGCACCCGACCCGACGCCGAGATCAATCGGTGGATGCCGGCGATGGGTGCGGGCGCGGTTCTCGCCGTGGTGGTACTCGTCGGAGTCACGTCGTCCGACGAGTCTTCGTCGTCGCCCGAAACCACCGCGTCGACCATGCCCCAAGTGGTGGTCGACAACACCGCACCTCCCGTGCAGAAACTTCCGTTGTCGCAGACATTCGGTCGTGGTGCCGCGGGTCCCGAGATCAAGATCATTCAAGACCGTCTCATCGAGTTGAACTTCGACCCGGGTGTGGCCGACGGCGCTTTCGGCGAGCGCACACAACAGGCCGTGTGGGCGTTCGAGAAACTGGTGATGGGTGTTCCGCGCGATCAGGTGACCGGCAAGGTCACGGCCGAGATGTGGAGCCGCATGCAGGATCCCTTGGTCGTCAAGCCACGCCGTCCCGACTCGACGCCCAATCACACCGAGATCTACTTGCCCGAACAAGTGATGGTCGTGTTCCATGGCGAAGACCCGGTGCTCATCACACACATCTCGTCGGGTGACGATCAGGAATGGTGCGAAGAAGTCACCATCGATCCGGGCGAAACCGGTAACGAAAAAGGCCTCGAGCCGATCAAGGAAGGCTGGTGCGGGCTGTCGTGGACACCGGGCGGTGTCTACAAGTACAACCGAATGGTGGCTGGCCGTCGCGAGAGCCAACTCGGTGGCATGTACAACCCCGTCTATTTCAACTACGGCATCGCTGTTCATGGAGCCCAGGAAGTTCCGAATTACCCGGCGTCCCACGGCTGCATCCGGATCCCGATGCACATCTCCGACTACTTCCAGACGTTGGTGGCCAAAGGTGATCAGGTCTTCGTGTGGGATGGCGTGAAGGAACCCGAGGAGTACGGTTCGCCGCCGCCGCGTTTCAACTGGCGCGACCCGAACTACACGACCACCACGAGCACGTCCACGACTCTCGTCCCGGTGACGACTGCTGCACCGACGACGACCACGCGTCCGCCCTCGACCGTGCCGCCGACGACCGCGGTGCCGACGACACCGCCCCCCGTTCCGACGACTGTCGCCCC
>CAZELU010000037.1:7838-15029 GCA_964513215.1 uncultured Bifidobacterium sp. | reverse complement strand
CGTCAGCCGAAGCAGCCCGACGATCCGAACAACACGCCTTGGCGGAAGGCGTCGACTTTCTCGAATGCGCTACCCATCACGTCGTCGTCGCGCGAGCGGTCACCGAGGAGGATCGCCATCCGGATCGCCTCGTCGAGATCTCCGGGTGAGAGTCCGACCCGAGGGTTGTCCTCGGTCGACGGCGCCACTGGTTCGTCATTGAAGGGGAGGATGTCGCCGGCCCACATGCCAGCGAGGCAGTCGTTCAGGAGTTGACGATCTTCTCCGGTGAGTTCGAGTTCGGTCGCCTCTTGAACGAGTTCACCCCAGGCGACGGCGAGCAGATATCCCACCGCGAAGTCGCCCGGGATCTCGTCGTACGCCGCCGCCGCGATCGACACGTCGATCGTCACCGTGAAGTCGTCGGCACACACCCAGACGCCCAGGGTCGGGTCGGTGGGTAGTCCGACCGAGCAGACCGGAGGCAACTCGTCGGTCTCGGCGAGGATCAAGGTCGGTTCGCGCCAGGTCGGAAATTCTTCCTCGATCAGCGTGGTCCAGAACAGTGTGAGGTCGGTCGACAGTGACTCGAACATCGCATCGTCGAAGGGGAAGTCGCTCGGGTTGGGTCGTGACAACTCTTCAGGACTGAATCCGAACTGCAGAACGATGGGCTCGTCGAATTCGTAGTCGACACAGGGCGCGACGCCTCCGAGGTAGCCGTCCTGGAACGCTGACACTCGATCGAAGGCCGAGCCGTGCGCAGCCGGATCGGACGCGTCGTCACCGGGCGCGTCGCCGAGTTGAACCAAGCCGAGCAAGGCCCCGGTGATGTCCTCGTCGGACAAGTCGTAGTCGCCGACACCGGTGGTTTGGGCGTGGGCGAACCAGGCCCCGGTGAAGCAATCGGCCTGGAGTTCGAGTGTCGTGGTCGGCAACAGATCGAGGACATCGTTGCGCAGCGGCCCTTGTATGGCGTGTCCCCACTCGTGCGCCATGATCACTCCGGCCACGGCGATGCCGAATTCGTCGACGAAGGACGGAAGCAGCAACTCGTCGTCGTAGACGATGAAGTCGCCCTCGTCGCAGTAGAACGCGTTGTCTTCGACGTCGGCGTAATCGCCCGAGAAGTCGCAGCCATCGGGTAACGGTGCCTCGCGTTGAGGGAAGTGGGCGTGCACACCGCCAACGAGTTGCGTGTAGTCGCCCTCGTAGTGCTCGGGGTACTGCTCGGCCCAGAAGGATTCGATGCTGGTGATCGAGTCGGCGAGGAACTGGTCGTAGTCCCGGGTCGGCTTGTCGTCGGGGACGAGCATGTCGCTCGACGACACGAGGGTCAGATCGGAGTCGGCGTCACCACAACCAGTCGACGACAGGACGAGCAGAGCGATTCCGGCCGACACCCCGATGAGGCGCTGACGCTTCACGATCCGGTGAGTTCGGTGAGAACTCCGTTCATCGCGTCGATCTCGGTGGACTGACCGTTGATCATCGACTGCGCCATGTCGGCGACATCGCGATTCCGGCCGTTCTCGATCACGTAGTCGGCCATCGCGATGCCGGCTCGGTGATGCTCGATCATCAAGGTCGCGAACGCGATTGACGCATCGACCCCGTCGGCGGCCGCGAAGGCGTCGAGTTCGTCCTGAGATGCCAAGCCCGGCATCTGGTCGATCGGAACGGGCATGCCCATCCACGCCATGGCGGTGCCGGTGTCGTTGGCTTCGGTTTCCTTGAAGGCACGGAGCAACTCGATCATGCGACCGACTTCCATCTGCTGCGCGTAGACGATCTCCTGAGCGAAGAGGCGCAGGCGAGGATGCGTCTCGTCACCCGATGTGAGATAGAAGAACGCCATGTCGACGGCCTGCTCGTGGTGGTAGCGCATGTCTTGCAGGAATCCGACGTCGGCGCGGTTGTACGACGGCGACGCGTTGCGATCGCCGACGAAATAGCCGATTCCGACTCCGAGGATGAGGGCGGCCAGACCCAGGGCGATGAAGTTGAGCGGGTTCTGCCACCACGGCAGAACGATCTCGTCGTCGAGATCTTTGATCTCTACATCTTCCATGCCTCCAGCGTGTCACAACCGGAGTGGTGACGCGAGATGTCGGTAAGGCATCGGTCACCGCGTGAGTGGTACTTTTTCTGAACTTCGTCGCGTTCGTGACGTCCGTCGCAGTGGGAGAACCGCAACATCGTGTCCGAAACCGCTTCACCCTCAGGTCGGGAGAACCTCCTGGACGTCTCCGGTGTCACGGTGACGTTCGGAGGAATCGTCGCTCTCGACGGTTTGTCGTTCGCCATCAAGCCCGGTCAGATCTGTGGTCTGATCGGACCCAACGGTGCCGGCAAGACCACCATGTTCAACGTCGTCAGTCGCATCTACGAACCGTCGAGCGGATCCGTGGTGTTCGACGGCAAAGATCTGCTGGCCGTGCCGGCCCACGAGATCGCCCACCTCGGAATCGCTCGCACGTTCCAGAACCTCGCGCTGTTTCCCACCATGTCGTTGCTCGAGAACGTGATGGTGGGTGCTCACAGTCAGGGCAAGATCGGGTTCGTTCGTTCGATTCTGCGCATCGGAGCGGCCCGCGAGAACCGCGAACTGCGCGACTGGTCCGGAGATCTCCTCACGCAGTTGGGTCTGGGGCCTCTCATGTTCCGGCCGGCCATGGGCCTGCCGTTCGGCACCCTCAAGCGCCTCGAGATCGCCCGTGCTCTGGCCGCGCGGCCGCGGTTCTTGCTCATGGACGAACCGGCCGCCGGACTCACCCACGCCGAGGTCGACGAACTCGGCGACACCGTGGTGTCCATTCGCGAGCAGTTCGATCTCACCGTGTTGTTGGTCGAACACCACATGTCGATGGTGATGAAGATCTCCGACCACGTGGTGGCCATGGAATTCGGACGCAAGATCTCCGAAGGAACACCGGCTTTCGTGCAGAACGACCCCAAGGTCATCCAGGCGTATTTGGGAGTGGACGCATGAGTCTGTTGTCGGTTTCTGATCTCGCCGCCGGATACGGCCCCCTCGAAGTCCTTCACGGCTTCGACCTCGAGGTGAATCAAGGTGAGATCGTCGTGATCCTCGGGGCCAACGGCGCGGGCAAGACGACCACCATGCGCGCGATCTCCGGAATGATCCCGCGCCGAGGGCGTATCGAATTCGACGGCCAGGACATCTCTTCGTCGAGCCCCGACTCGATCGTGCGCCTCGGCATCGCCCAGGTGCCTCAGGGCCGTGGAACGTTCGCCGATCTCACGGTCGAGGACAACATGTTGGCCGGTGCGTACGTTCGCCGCGACGAGGTGCAGGCCGACGTCGAGCGCTGGTTCGATGTGTTCCCGCGTCTGCGCGAGCGACGTTCGCAGCGCGCGGGGTCGTTGTCGGGCGGCGAGCAGCAGATGCTGGCCATCGCGCGGGCGCTCATGAGCCGCCCACGGCTACTCCTGTGCGACGAGCCGAGCCTCGGTCTCGCGCCGCTCATCACTCAAGAGTTGTTCGGAGTCCTGAAGAAGCTCAACGCTGAGGAGGGTCTGTCGATCCTCCTCGTCGAGCAGAACGCGAACCTGGCTCTCAAGGTCGCTCATCGCGTCTACTTGTTGGAAACCGGCAACGTGGTGTCATCTGGATCGGCGGCCGAACTCGCGGCCGACGACAGCATCCGAAAGGCCTACCTGGGGTCCTGACATGGAACGACTACTTCAATACGTTTTCGACGGCCTGTCGCTCGGATCCATCTACGCGCTTCTCGCGCTCGGATTGGTCGTGGTCTTCCGAGGCACCGGACATCTCAACTTCGCGCAGGGCGAAATGGCCATGATCTGCACGTTCTTCACCTGGCAGTTCCACGCGTGGGGCTTGCCCTTGGTGGTGTCGGTGCTCCTCGGCATGGTCACGGGCTTCGTCCTTGGTGCCGGTGTCGAGGTCTCGCTCATCCGACGGGTCGCCAAGAAATCCGAAGCTGGGGTCTTCGTCGTCTCGATTGCGATGTTCCTCGGCTTCAACTCGTTGGCCGGAATGATCTGGGGCAACCTGCCGCCCGAAGAGATGCCCAGCCTGTTCCCGGACGAACCAAACGACTTCGTGAAGATCTTCGGCGCCGTCTGGCGGTACGAGTACATCGGAATCATGATCGTGGCGCTCTTGTTGATGGGCCTGCTCTTCTTGCTCTTCGCCAAGACGAAGTTCGGACTGGCCATGCGCGCCGTTGCGAGCAACCCCGAATCGGCCCGTTTGGTCGGCATTCCGACGGGTGTGGTTCTGGCCGCGTCGTGGGGAATCGCCGCCGCGATGGGTGCGCTGTCGGGAGCGATGGTCGGTGGTCTCGCCGGAGAACTCACGTCGCTTCTCATGTTCACGCCCTTCATCTACGCCTCGGCGTCAGCCACCCTCGGCGGCTTCGACAGCCCGGGCGGTGCGGTGATCGCCGGTCTCCTGATCGGCGTGGGTGAGCAACTCGCGGCCGGTTACGCCCCTGGTTGGATCGGACAAGAACTGCGTCTCGGCGTGGCGTTGGTGACGATCTTCGTGGTGCTGTTGTTCAAGCCGTCGGGTCTCTTCGGATCCACCAAGGTCGAGCGGGTGTAGGTGCAGTCATGATGAAGATCAATCAAGGTTCTCCTCAGCACTGGGCTCTTCGCACTCTCGGAGTGGCTCTGATTGCACTGGTGGTCGTCTGGGTGCCGACTCAGATGTCCACTTCGCGAATCGGACAGTTCTCCGATGCGTTCGTGCTCATCATCGCGGCCATGTCTCTCAACCTCGTTCTCGGTTTCACCGGACAGATCTCCATCGGTCACTCGGCCTTCTTCGGGATCGGCGGCTACACCGCGGCGATTCTGATCAAGGACCACGGTTGGAGCCCTGGGTACACGTTCTACGCAGCGGCGGCGTTGGCCTTCGTCGTCGGATGTCTCATCGCCTTGCCGGCTTTGCGCATCAAGGGCATCTACTTGGCACTGGTGACTCTGGCGGTGGCCGTTCTGTTCCCGACCTTGGTCAAGTGGAAGAAGCTCGCCTGGCTCACCGACGGCGCCAAGGGCATCGACAGCGTTCGTTACGACGAACTTCCCGTGTGGCCGATTCTCGGCGAATTGAAGGGTCGCGATGGCCGAGCGGTGTTCGCCTATTGGCTCGCGTTCGTGTTGCTCGTCGTCACCTACTTGGTGTGCCGCGGTCTCGTGAAGAGTCGCTTCGGCCGATCGCTCGTGGCCATTCGTGACAACGAAACGGCGGCTGCGGTGATGGGAGTCAACTTGACCGTCACCAAGGTTCTCGTGTTCGGTGCGTCGGCGGCGCTGTGTGCTTTGGCCGGGGTTCTGTCGACTCTGCGCACTGGTGTGATCACTCCGGAAGGCCAGTACGTCACACTGTTGGGATCCATCGTTTTCCTGCTGATCATGGTTGTTGGTGGAGCAGGAACTCTGTGGGGTCCGATCGTGGGAGGCCTCGTGTACGTCTGGCTCGACAACACCACGCGTGGCTTCGGGTCGGAGAGTGATGGCGTGATCGGCTTCCTGTTCGGCTGGTCCGATCAGTCGCCGGCCACGTTGATCCTGGGCCTGGCCCTGGTGATCATCATGTTCGTGGCTCCGTACGGTTTGGTTGGTCTGATCAAGCGTTTGTGGGTCAAGGTCGTGGTCGTCGTGCCGAAGCCGGCTGGAACGTCACTTCCCACGACGGGTCACTGAACATTCGTTTTCCCTACAATCTGTGACCGCTGACATCCCGTCGGCTTTCATAGACCCGCACCATCCGGTGCACCCCTGGGGAGGAACATGAAGCGCACATCAACCCGCGTGTTCGCATTGGCCATGGCCAGCGCGCTCACGATTGCGGCGTGCGGTGGCGACGACGAGGGCTCCTCGTCGACCGAAGCCCCCGCCGCCTCCGAGGCTCCGTCCACCGAAGCCCCGTCGACGGATGCTCCGTCGACTGAAGCTCCGGCCGCTGGCTGGGCCGTCAACACCGACGACTGCGTCGATCCCGATGCGGCCAACGCGCCCATCGAGGGAACCATCAAGATCGGCAGCGCCATGCCGCTGTCGGGCGGTCCCGCTGCCACTGCCTTCGCTCCGGTGAAGGACGGCTTCGAGGCCTACATCCAGTGGGCCAACGAGAACAAGATTCTCGGTGACATCACCATCGAAGCCCAGATCGAGGACGACCAGTACAACAAGGACCTCACGCCGGGCGCTGTCGAGAAGTTGCTCGACGCCGGCACGAACGTGTTCTCGGGAATCATCGGTTCGCCGAACAATGCCGCGGTGCGCGACCTTCTCAACGAAGAGTGCTACCCGCAGTTGAACGCCCTCACCGGCTCGCCGGCCTGGGGTGACGCCGAGAACTACCCGTGGACCACGGGCATCCTCATTCCCTACACCGTCGAGGCCAAGGCCTACGCCGCCCTGATCGCCGATCAGTTCCCGGCTGGCGCCAAGGTTGCGTTGTTCTACGTGAACAACGAGTTCGGCCAGGTGTACGCCGAAGCGTTCAAGGAGATCGCTCCCGAGTTCAACATCGAGCTCGTCGACGAGCAGACCATCGAAGCAACCGATGCCGCTCCGCCGACCGCTCAGGTGAACTCGATCGCGAGCAACGCTCCCGACGCGATTCTGGCCGTGCCGTTGGGTGCTGGCTGCGCGACCTTCCTCGCTGAAGTCGCCAACGCCAAGGCTGCGAACGCCGGATGGAATCCGAGCATGTTCATCACCGCAACCTGCGCGTCGTCGCTCATTCTCGGCCTGGCCGGCCCGGCCGCCGACGGTCTCTACACCGCCAACAACCTGGTCGACGTCCTCGATCCGGAAGTGGCTGCGCAGCCGGCCGTGGCCGAGTACATCGCCTTCATGGAGGGTCTCGGCAAGGCTGACATCGTCACCACCGCGGCCGCCGGTTGGCACACCGCCGAAGTGACCGTGCTCATCCTGAAGGCCGCGCTCGAGTCAGAGGCCGGATTGACCCGCGCTTCGATCATCAACGCGGCTCGCGCCTTCAACCAGGCCACGACGTTCACGCGTCCGGGCATCACGTTGAAGATGAGCGGCGTGGAGGACCAGTTCCTCGCCGAGTCGCTGCAGGTCATCCAGTACGACGCGGAGACGAAGCTGTTCACCGACATCGGCGAACTCATCACCGACTTCGAGAGCTGATTCCTGCTCCACCTGATAGTGAGAGAGCCCGCCCGAAAGGGCGGGCTCTTTTGC
>CAZELU010000037.1:0-7738 GCA_964513215.1 uncultured Bifidobacterium sp. | reverse complement strand
ACGGTGATCTCGCGATCGCCGGTGATCTCGACGATGAACTCCCATTCGTCACCGTCGTTGTCGACCGCCGAGCACGAGAATTGCGTTCCCTCGTTCTCCGATGACGGCTGTTCGCAGACTGCTTCCGAGAATCGGTATCCGGCCTCGTCGGCCAGAGAATCGCTCTCGAGGTACTTCTCGGTTTCCTTGCGGTAGTCGGCCGGACTGGCCGAACAGGCCGCCATCAGCATCACGCCGCCGACGATGACGAAGAGCCGTCGTTTCATGGTCAGTACAACTCCTCGTTCGTGGCGATGGGTCGGCGGGCCCGACGAATCGTGTCGATTGTCAGGGCCACGAGAGCGATCCACACGAGAGAGAAACCTACGACACGGCTGGTGGTGAGGGTCTCGTCGTACGCGAGCCATCCGAGCAAGAAGTTGATCACCGGAACCGAGTACTGCATTGGGCCGATGACCGTCATCGGAATGCGTTGGGCGGCGTAGGCGAACATCATGAGCGGGATCGCGGTGATCACTCCGAGGAACGCGATGAGGATCCAGTCGACCGCGCTGGCCGTACGCACGACGCTGTCGGCGTACTGCAGGTGCCAGATGATCAACCCCACTGCGGGCACGGTGATCACCATGGTCTCGACGGTGAGGCCCTCGATGGGCGACAGCGGGATCTGCCGCTTCAGATACCCGTACGTGGTCCAGCTCGCCGCGATCAAGAGTGCATAGACCGGCACCCGTCCGTAACTGAACGTGAGCACGACGACTGACGACAGGCCGAGCAGAGCCGTGAGGCGCTGGACGGGCTGCAGTTGCTCACCGAGAACCTTGACGCCGACCAGCATGGCTCCGAGGGGCGAGATGAAGTAGCCGAGAGCGGCTTCGATCACGTGGCCCTCGCTCACGACGATCACGTACGAGGTCCAATTGACCAACAGCACGATCGAGGCCAACGCAACCGGTTTCGTGAGTCGACGTTCGCGAACGTCGGCGATGAGGGGCAGGAGGCGTCCACGCCAGGACATGATCACCACGAGGAGCACCACCGACAACACCACGCGGTAACCGATCAGTTCGACCGGCGAGTACTCCTTGAGGGCTTTCCAGTAGACGGTCAGAAAGCCCCACACCACGTACGCCGTCATCCCCGAAGCGGCACCACGACGATCGATCGTCGCGGTGCTTCGTGAGGGCTCGGTGGCTGCGGAAGTCACTCGATCTTCCTAGCAGCCCACTCTCGCCGGATCGGGTTCTCTGGGTGCGAGTAGCGTCGGAAGCGTGACCGAGCGCATCGAATCCGCCCCCGAGTGGGTCGCCGTGCGTTCTCTCGTGAAGTCGGTCGATCTCGCCGCCGAGTTCGCGTCCGATTCGCGGCGGGCCGACGACTTCACGTTGCGGGTCGGCGATCTCTTGATCGACACCTCGAAGAACCTCTGGACTCGCGAGATTCGCACGGCCCTCGGTGAGGTCGCGCGGCGAGCCGATGTGGCGGGAGCGTGGCGTCGACTCCGAGGTGGCGAGATCGTCAACGAATCGGAGGCTCGTCCGGTGGCCCACTGGGCCCTACGAGTGCCGGTGGGGTCGTCAGCGGTGGTGGCCGGCCGTGACGTGTCGAGTGACGTGCACGAAGCTCTCGGTGTTATCAGCCGGTTCGCCGACGACGTTCGTTCCGGACGTCGGACCGGTGTGACGGGTCAACTCTTCACCGATGTGGTCAACATCGGAATCGGTGGGAGCGATCTCGGCCCGGCCATGGCGTACGACGCGCTGCGCGCTTTCCGCACGGGCCCGCGTTGCCACTTCGTCTCCAATGTCGACCCGGCCAACACCCGAGCCGTTCTCGACGGCCTCGACCCGGCTCGAACACTGGTCATCGTGTCATCGAAGACGTTCACCACCGCCGAGACCATGGCCAATGCGGTGGCGGTTCGTGAATGGATCGTCGATGGCCTGGGAGCGGGCGCCGTTTCGTCACACTTGGTCGCCGTCACCACCAACACACGAGCAGCGGCGTCGTTCGGTGTCGACCCGGCGAACGTCTTCGGTTTCTGGGACTGGGTGGGCGGACGGTACTCACTTGGTTCGGCCATCGGCTTGTCGTTGGTGATCGCCATCGGTCCGGTGGCATTCGGCGAGATGCTGGCGGGTATGCACCTCGTCGACGAGCACGTGAGCCAGTCGGTCGACCAACCACTCGCCAATGCGCCACTCGTTCACGCTCTGTTGTCGGTGTGGTACACCAATTTCCTGGGTGCCGAGACGCGAGCGGTCGTGCCCTACGCGCACGATCTGCGTCGGCTCCCCGCGTACCTCCAGCAACTCGAGATGGAGTCGAACGGCAAGTCGGTCGATCGGTTCGGACACGCGGTGGCAACATCCACCGGACCCATCGTGTGGGGTGGGCCCGGGACTGACGGCCAACACGCCTACTTCCAACTCCTGCACCAGGGCACACATCTCGTGCCGATCGACTTCATCGGGTTCGCCCGACCGGTCGACGGCGATCAAGAGCGCCACGATGCGCTCATGGCCAACCTGTTCGCGCAGTCGCAAGCGCTGGCCTTCGGGCGACCGCTCGACGCATCACTGCCGAGCGGCGAGCACCGAGTGTTCACAGGCAATCGACCGAGCACGGTGATCCTGGCCCCCGCGCTCACTCCGTCGGTCCTCGGCCAACTGATCGCGCTCTACGAGCACTCGGTGTTCTTCCAAGGCGCGGTGTGGGGGATCAACAGTTTCGACCAATGGGGAGTCGAGTTGGGTAAGGAGCTCGCGCACGGAATCGGTCAAGAACTGGTGGACGGCCGCCATCACGTGAGCGACCCGGCCACCCGTCGCCTGATCGAGTGGTACCGCTCCCACCGTCACAGGTCCGTGGAATAATCCGTAGGCCGTGCAACAACTCGAACGCGTCACCAACCTCCTGACTCTGCTCATCTCGGCGCGACGACCAGTCACGTTCGAAGAGATTCGCAACGAGTTGCGCGGTCAGTATCCCGACAACTTGTCGGCGGCCCGAGCGGCATTCGAGCGCGACAAGGCGATCTTGCGTCAAGAGGGTGTGCCCATCGAGCAGAGCACCTTGGGCGGCGATCAGGCCGGGCAAATGGCGTACCGCGTTCCGCGCAGTGCCTACGAGGCGGTCGACTTCGGACTCGACGACGACGAGGCTCGTGCCCTGCGACTCGCGGTCGGGGCCGTTCGTCTCGGAACCACCTGGTCGCGTGACGCGTTGTGGAAAGTCGACCTGTCCGGCGATTCGGCCGACGTTGCCGGTGGTGATGGTGCGCCGGTCGCGGCGTCGATCCCGGTCGATCCGCGGTTGCCCGCTCTGCACCGTGCTCTCGCCCAGCGCTCCACCGTCTCGTTCACGTATCGCGGCAAAGGGCGACGGCTCCAGCCGCACGGTCTCTTGGCTCGTGACGGCTGGTGGTACGTCGTGGGTCACGACCTCGAGGTCGATGCGCAGCGCACCTATCGAGTCGATCGCATCGAGGGAGATGTGAATGTCGGTGACGGGGGTTCGTACACGATTCCGGCCGACTTCCGGGTGCGCGACTCGTTCCCGTCCGACCCGAAACTCCTGCCCGACAACGTCGATGTTGGATCCGACGTCGCGGTGGTCCGAATCGATCCGTCCGATGTCGGAGTGGTGCTCGGGCAATACGGCCGCGACGCGGTGGTGGCCGAGAACCCCGACGGGTCGTTCGACTTCAACATTCCCTGCAGCAACGTGCAGGCGTTCACTCACTGGCTGTTCGGCTTTCTCGAGCGAGCCGAAGTGGTGTCTCCGCCAGCATTACGAGCCCTCGTGGTCGAGTGGCTCGAAGATCTCGTGAAGGCGCCGCTGTGAGTCGACGCGGCCCGCGTCCTGTGAACGAGCGTCTGCGCGGCCTGCTCGTGATGTTGCCATGGCTGGCCGAGCGCCAGATGGTGTCCACCGAGGAGATGGCGGCGCACTTCGACCTACCGGTCGACGACCTCGTGGCCGATCTCACGTTGGCGTCGATGTGCGGTATCTCGCAAGATCCACGCCACCTCATCGATCTCTACATCGACGAGGGCATGGTGCACTTCGGAATCACCAAGTATTTCGAGCGTCCGTTGCGCCTCAGCCAAGCCGAAGCGGCATCGCTCGTGGTCGCGGCCAAGGCGGCGTCGGCCCTTCCGGGTACCAACGACTCCGATGCGTTGTCGCGAGCCGTTCGCAAGATCGAAGCGGTGCTCGGTGCCGACGCGGTGAACACGGTCGACGTGCAGATCGACCTGCCCGAGACCGTTCCGCCGTTGCGTGACGCCGTGGCCGACCGCGCCGTCGTGGTGCTCGAGTACTGGACACCCGACTCGGGCCGAACCGCTCGCCGTGTGGTCGAGCCGATCGAAGTGTTCAGCGACGGCCCGCATTGGTACCTCCGCGGCATCGATCGCGATCAGCGCGCCGAGCGCACTTTCCGCGTCGACCGCATTGCCGAATGGGCGCGTAGCGGCGAGCAGCACTCGGCACCGTTCACGCCACGCCGTGATTGGTTCGCCGATGCACCCGAACTGCCCGACGTGACGCTCGTGATCGAGTCGGGATGGCGCTGGGTCATCGAGCCCTACCCGGTTCGCAACGTCGACGAACTGCCTGACGGGTCGCTGCGCGTTCGGCTCGTCGTCACCAATCGACGCTGGCTCGAACGCCTGCTGGTCCGTTTGGGCACACACGCTCGGGTCGAGACTCCGCTCGACCGAAGGGCCGTGGGCAAGGACATCGCCGAGGTGATGTTGATTCGCTACCGCATGACGTAGCGCATCAGATCGGCTTCGGTGGATGCACCGAGAGCGTCGAGCAGATGCGGTAGTACACCGGCGGTTGCACGTGCGTCGTGCAAGGCGTGGTGGGCGCGCGGGAAGGGCACGCCGAATTCCTCGCACAGAGACGTGAGCTTGTGACTGCGCTGGGCGGTGCCGTCCCGACGTCGCGACAGCGCGAGAGTGCACAGCGATCCGATCCATGAGTACTCCACGCCGTGACGGCGGCCGGCGGCGCGCAGGAAGCCCATGTCGAACGCGGCATTGTGGGCCACAACCACGCAGCCAGAGGTGAGTTCGGCCACCCGACGCACCGCCCACTTCTCGGAGTGCGCGACGACCACCTGGCGACGGGTGATGCCGTGGATGTGCGTCGGGCCGAGCGAGTCGGTGAATCGGCGGCGCGGTCGAACGTATGACGACCATTCGCGCGATGGTGTACCTGGAGAGTCGAGGAAGACGATGGCGACTTGGAGGATCGCGTCGTGTTCGACGTCGAGGCCGCTCGTCTCGAGGTCGAGGACAGCCAGGCGAGTCACGCTCGGTGACCCGGGGGAGTGGATCAGACCACGGCGCGCTGGCTGCGGGCGCGCACTCCGATGGGAGCGGCCACAGTGAAGCCAGCGAGGTGACGCTCTTCTTCGGACTCGCCGCCCCAGAAGCCGTACTCGCGATTGTCGCGGGCGAAGCTCTGGCAATCGGTGCTCACCGGACAGGTGCGGCACAACAAACGAGCCTGGGCCTCACGACGCACACGAGCCTGCGGCCGTTCGGCCTTGGGCGGGAAGAACAGATGAGTGCGCCCCTTGCACACCGCGTCGTCCATCCAGTTGATGGACGGAGTGATCTCCAGGATCAGGGACTCGAGTGCCGACATGGTGGCCGTCCTAACGGAGGGGAGGTGTGGGGGTGGAGGGATTGGTGTTAAGAAAGGGGCGGCGGGGGCCGGAGGGGGAGGACCCCGCCGCACGCATTTAACACTAAAACCGAAAATGCCCGAGGTCAAGAACTTCTTGAAAAATCTTGGTGCGGCGGGCTGGTTGGGAAAAGCCCCAGGTCAGAGCAGTTCGGCGGCCAACGAGGCCACTTCGGAACGCTCGCACGACGTCAACGTGACGTGCCCGAAACAGCGCTGACCTCGGAACGCGCCGATCAGAACGGCCAGGGCGTTGTTGGATTCGCCCAGGTAAGGGGCATCGATCTGGCTGGTATCGCCGGTGAACACCACCTTGGTGCCCTCACCGATGCGCGTGAGGATCGTCTTGAGCGTGGTGGGTTCGAGGTTCTGCGCCTCGTCGACCACGACGATCTGGCGATGCAGTGAGCGTCCGCGCAAGAACGTGACCGACTCGAGCGTGAGTTGGTTGCGCGCGGTCAGCTCGTCGATCATCGAACGTGCTTCGCGGTTCGACCGTTGATCGGAGAGCGCGACGATCGCGTCGTGAATGGCCGACATCCACGGGTCGAGTTTCTCGTCGAGTCCACCCGGGAGATAGCCGACATCGGCGCGGCCGACCGGAACGAGCGGGCGATACACCGCCAACTTCTCGTAGCGGCGATCTTCCACGACTTGTTCGAGTCCGGCCGCGATGGCCAACACGGTCTTGCCGGTGCCGGCGCGACCATCGAGAGCGATGACGCTCACGTCGGGGTCGAGCAGAAGTTCGAGGGCGAACCGTTGCTCTTTCGAGCGGGCGCGGAGCCCCCAGGCTTCGGGGGACGACGGCGCGATGAGGCGCACGTCACCGTCGAGGCACCGGGTCAGCGCTGACTGGCTGCCGGCGCGGAGGATGGCGAACGAGTTGTCGACGAGCGTGCCCGGAGCGGCGATGTCGTCGGGTGAGAGCACCTCGCCGTCGTACAAGCGGTCGACGAGATCGGTGGCGCAGTCGACGGTCACGTAGCCGAGCGGACGCGATGACATGGCACGACCGGCGAGTTGGTGCTCGTGCGCGGTGAGGCCGAGGTGCGCCGCCTTGAGACGCAACGCCGCGTCGTTCGACACCATGCGCGTGGGAGTCGTGAGAGCCTGACCGAGTGCCGCACCGATGATGCGATTGTCGGGTTTGGCCGGATCGAGACCGTGCTCGACGAGAAGATGGCGCTGAATTCCGTTGATCTCGATGTGGACCGTGGAACCCTCGCCCACGGGGGCCGGAGAAGCCAGAGAACCCCCTGCTTGCAGGCGAATTTCCTCGAATTGCCGCAAGGCCGCTCGGGCAGCGCGACCCACGTCGTCGGGACGACTCTTGAGTCCATCCAACTCTTCGATCACCGTGAGAGGCACGACGATGTCGCAACCGGGATACGCGTGCAGACAGTTCGAGTCGGCGATCAGAACCGACGTGTCGAGCACCACACGCGTCGCGGCGGGTGCGTCTGCTTTGGGGTCCGATCGGCGGCGGGAGCTCGCGCTCCGAGTTCTCTTCGTTGACTCGATCCGCACGTCTTCGGCCACCGAATCTCCCTTGTGTCGAGTTGGACAACTGCGGCGCGACGCACCGGCCCGGGCGGGGGAAACCCCGGCCTCCCTAGTGTGTCGCAGAGTCGTGTTGCGGTGGTGGATATGTCGGGAGAAAGCGGTCGCGCTGGTCGACCCGCGCCGATCGCGCCGGCCCCGGCGGATCGGGTCGGCGGCGGTCGTTGCAGTTGCAACAAACAGAAGGCTTGTAAATACCCGCAGGACCGAATCGAATGTGAGGAAGTTCCACCCGAGAACTGAGCAAGGAAGCGAATGATCACCAACGAGTCGAGGAGCACAGCTGACGAAGTCACTGGTTCCCGCTCAACAGTTTCACTGAGGGCCGCGGCCCCCATGAACTGTCAACACTGAAGCAAGTCCAAACAAGAAAGGGATATCCCCATGGCAGCAAAGAAGAAGGCAGCCAAGAAGGCCCCGGCCAAGAAGAAGGCAGCCAAGAAGGCACCGGCTAAGAAGAAGGCTCCGGCCA
>CAZELU010000036.1:18434-19925 GCA_964513215.1 uncultured Bifidobacterium sp. | reverse complement strand
CAGTGTCGTCAATCGATGTGCATCTGTCATCACAAACGGCGAGAACCGTCTACACCATTTTCTTAGACCGTTAACAACATTGCACCATGTGACTCGCAGTTCAGACCGCTGACGCGCCTACACCGTTAGTCGCTAGTTGATTCACGACTAAGCGAGCCTTCTCCTGGGCTCGGTGCACTCGACGCAGAACCGTGGTGTGCGACTCGGCATTGATGTCGGCCACTTCGGTGTAGTTGAGACCCACCAGACGAGTTCGACAGAAGTCGCGTTGTTCGTCGGATGTCATGGTGGACAGCACGGCACCGAGAAGTTCGCGACTCTCGATCTCGCTGGTGGGATCGACGTCGGACGCGCGCGTATCGACGGACTGATCGAGCGATGCCACGTCGCGACCACGACGGGCACCCGCACCCCGCTGCGCATCGTTGCTGCGAATGGCATCGACCAGCAACGACTTGCGAACAGCGCGTGCATAGGCCGCGCCGCTCGGATACTGGTCGACTTCGCGACGAACCGTCTTCACCAGACGTAACGACAAGCGCGACACCGCTTCGTCGGCCAAGCCGTACGGCAGCTGGCGCGACTCGAAGATCCGACGCGCGGTGGCCAGAGCCTCGCTCACGAACGCTTCTTCGCGGGCCGTGAATGCGATCCGCTGGGACGGATGGACTCGACGCTTCGACATGCTCACTCCTTCGCCGCCCCGTTTGGTTCGGCGAGATCAGAGTGACCAAAGGGTGTGTCAGAGAACAGGTGTTCGATGCACGAACATCACGACGAGCTCTTGTCGCGCAAATGCCGGCCGATGTAGGCCACCACCACCTGCTGAGTCTCGTTGTCGAAGAACACGTGCACTCGGTACAGGTTGGCGCCCTTGCCGTTGCGGATGTGGGCCACCGCGTACTCCGTACGGCCACGCCACGTGAACGCGTAGTCCTCGGAGAACTTGCGCTCGGCGGTGTCGGAAATTCCACCGGCGTAATTCAGCCCGAGGCTGCGACACGAGATTGTGAGCGAGGCGTTGTTGATGCGACCGCTCTTCCAGTCGCCGGCCACCACGTCGAGGCGGACCAGATCTTCGAGAAGTCGATCGGCGTTGACGCCGTCGAGGTGCGCGGCGGTTTCGATCGCACGTTGATGGAAGGTGAGGTGCGTACACAGATCGCGCGCCTTGGCGACCGCGTCGGAAGCCGACGAAGCCCGCAGTTCGGTTCCACGCTTGCCCAGACGAATCTCGAGGGCCACGTTGCGCTGTACCAACTGATCGACGAGACCCTCGCGATTCTCGAGCAGTTGATTGCGTTCGTCGATGGTGCGATCGGCCTCGGCCAGCGCCTGCTCGAGTTCGTCGATGCGGTTGTACGCCTCCTGCCAACCTTCGAGTGCCGCGCTGTACTCGTCCCACGGCACCGACTGATCTGACGTGTCGTTGGTGGAGACCGTCGGGGTGGTGGGAACCACGATCGCCGCCGCCGTGGCGATCGTTTCGGC
>CAZELU010000036.1:13784-18334 GCA_964513215.1 uncultured Bifidobacterium sp. | reverse complement strand
TCGAGTCGGTACAGATGGGCCTGACCGGCGACACGCAGTCCGATCGACTCGACCTTGTACAGCGGTGTGCTCCGAGATGGCACGGTCTCGACCAACACCGGCAACAGGCGACCCTTGGCATCGCAGAACGCCGCGACTTCTTGGGCCGCCATCGACTCGGACACCAAACGAACACCCGCGAGTACGCGCTGGTTGGCGTCGTACAACCGAGCGATCTCGAGAACACGTGACACCAACTTCTGTACCGAGGCCACCGGGACGTCGTTGGACGTCGGTGCGATGCGGCGTCCACCCGGGACGAGAATCACGCGTGCTTCGAACGTGGTGGTCGTGTCGTCGCTCGCAATCGTGATCGTGGTGGTGGCGACCGAGTTGCCGACGAGGCCGCGGTCGACCGATAGACGCCACCAGCGTTCGGGTTGATCGTTGTCGACACGAACCGAGACACCGGCCTCACGTTCTTCGAACGGATGCTCGACCTCCACCCAATCGGTGACCACGCGACGCACCGAATCGGTCTGCGCCGGAGTCCAGGCCGGTCCATCGAGGCGCATGGCGTAGACCGGTCGCATCCCTCCAGTCTCGCCCCTGGTCCCGGCACCTCCTACCCTCGGAACATGTTCGATGCCTGGTCAGATGCAACGGCCGAGGCTCTGGTGGTGGCCAATGCGGCGGCCGCTCTCGTGATGACCGGACTCATCTGGTTCGTTCAGATCGTCCACTACCCCTTGTTGGCCAACGCCCCGGCCGACCAGAGCACACGGGTGGCCGAAGAGCACCAGCGACGGACTTCTTATGTCGTCGCTCTCCCGATGGCCGTGGAGGGTCTCACCACTCTCGCGCTCCTCGTCGACCGTCCGAGCGATGTCTCGGTGATCTGGCCATGGTTCGGAGCAGTGCTCGTCGCAATCGCGCTCGCCTCCACCGTGTTGTTGTCGGTTCCTCTGCATGCACGCATGGCGCGAGCGTTCGATGCGACCACTGGTCCGAGGCTGGTTCTCACCAATTGGCCACGAACGATCGCGTGGACACTTCATGGTGTCGTCGGTGTGGTGATGCTCGCGCCGTAGGCTGATGTTCGATCGGGCAGGAGAACGCTCATGGACAATCAGACCGGCGTCGACAGCTCGGGATTCGAAGAACTCGGCCTACGGCCGCAATTGCTCGCGTCGTTGTCGACGCTCGGCTACGAGGAACCCACCCCCATCCAACGTGAGGCGATCCCTCTCCTTCTGCGCGGACACGACCTGCTCGGCCAAGCAGCCACCGGAACCGGCAAGACCGCCGCGTTCGCGTTGCCGATCCTCGAGAAGATCGACCCCTCACGATCGAAGCCGGCGCCCTCGGCCCTCGTCCTCGTCCCCACTCGTGAACTCGCGATGCAGGTGAGCGAGGCCATCTACAAGTACGGCCACCAACTCGGAGCCAAGTGCGTCCCGATCTACGGCGGCCAGCCCATCGGCCGACAGATCGACGCCCTGCGACGCGGAACTCACGTCGTCGTGGCGACCCCGGGCCGCGCGCTCGACCACATCCGCAAAGAAACACTCGAATTGGGCGATGTCGAGATGGTGGTTCTCGACGAAGCCGACGAAATGCTCGACATGGGATTCGCCGAGGATCTCGACGCCATTCTCGAGTCGTTGCCGCCGGCCCGACAAACGGTTCTCTTCTCGGCGACCATGCCGCCCCGTATCGAGAAGATCGCGCGCGAGCATCTCAGCGAGCCAGTGCGCGTCACCATCGAGCGCAAAGCCAGCCAGCCAGGTTCGATTCCCCTCGTTCGGCAAACCGCGTACATGGTCCCGCGTTTCCACAAAGCAGCCGCACTCGGTCGCATTCTCGACATCGAAGCACCGGAGGCGGCGATCGTCTTCTGCCGCACCCGTGGCGAAGTCGATCAACTCACCGAAACACTCAACGGCCGCGGCTATCGCGCCGAGGCATTGCACGGCGGTATGGATCAGGAACAGCGCGACCGAGTGATGGGACGCGTGCGCGCCGGCACCGCCGATCTGCTCATCGCCACCGACGTGGCCGCCCGCGGACTCGACATCGAGCACCTCACGCACGTGGTCAACTTCGACGTTCCGTCAGCCCCCGAGTCGTACGTTCACCGCATCGGCCGTGTGGGACGAGCGGGTCGCGAAGGTGTGGCCATCACCATCGCCGAACCACGCGAGCAGCGCATGCTCCACAACATCGAGCGGCTCACCAAGCAGAAGATCTCGTTCGAGAAGGTTCCGTCGGTCGAGGCTCTCCGAGCCAAGCAGATGGAACTCACGACTGAGAACGTTCGTGAAGCACTCAGCCTTCCCGACTTGAGCACGTTCGACGAAGTGATCGACGAACTCTCCAAGGAGTTCTCCATCGCCGACATCGCCCGCGCGGCCATCAAGTTGGCGCACGACGCCGAGCAATCGACTCTCGAAGAAGTCGAGATCCCCGATCTGTCGGTCGAGCGCCCCGAACGTGGTGCGCGTCGGGAGCGCGACTCGTTCCGCGATCGCGAGCACGGTGGAAAGCGCGAACGTGGCGAACGGTTCAGCGGCAAGACGTCGCGGCTCTGGGTGTCGGTGGGTCGCAAGTCGGGCGTCCGCCCGGCCGATCTGGTGGGTGCCATCGCCAACGAGAGCGGAGTTCCCGGACGCGACATCGGTGTGCGCATTTTCGATTCGCACTCGATCGTCGAAGTTCCGGCCTCACGGGCCGCTCACGTGATCGACTCGATGCGCAACACCGTCATCCGCGGCAAGCGTGCGAGCGTGCGTCACTTCAAGGAGGACAGATGAGCATCGCCACTGAGCGCTACGTGCTGCTCACCACGTTCCGCAAGGACGGTTCTCCGGTGAGCACACCGGTCTGGATCGCGCCGCTGGCTGGTCGCGACGTGTGTTTCACCACCAGCGGAGACGCCGGCAAGGTCAAGCGCATCAACCGCACGGCCCGCGTCACGTTGCAGCCCTGCGACATACGTGGGCGGCTCACGGCCGACTCCACCTCCGTGGGCGGTTCGGCCCGGGTGGTCAACGGCGCCGACTTCGGTGCCGTCGAGAAGGCGGTGGCCAAGAAATACGGCATCCAGTACCGGCTGGTGGTGTGGTCGGGGGCCCTGACCTCGGTGTTCAAGCGCACCAAGACCGCCGACGCTGGCATCGTCATCACCCTCGACTGACCAGAACTAAGGTCAGTTCGACGGCCGACCCCACGGCCGCATTGAGGGAGGAAATCCATGCTCAGCAAGACCCGCGGGTCGCTCGGGCTCGCCCTCGTCGCAGCGCTTGGCATCGGCCTCGTCGCCTGCGGCGGTGACGACGAGTCGAGCGAACCGGCAGCAACAGAAGCCCCCGCCGCATCCGAGGCACCGGCTGGTAGCGATGCTCCGGCTGGTACCGATGCTCCGGCCGAAGGCGCATCACTCGCCAACTTCACACCGTGGAGCGCCGACGCACCCGTCATCGATTGTCGACCCGAAGAAGGACCGCTGAAGGCGGCCTGGATCTACGTCGGCCCCACCAACGACGGTGGCTGGACTCAGCAGCACGACGCTGGTCGCCAAGCCGTGCAGGACCACTTCGGTGACGCCGTCGAGACCACCTACAAGGAGAACGTGCCCGAAGGGCCGCAGGTTCTCCAGACCATCGAAGACTTGATCGCTGACGGCAACACCGTCATCTTCGGTACTTCGTTCGGATTCCAGGACGCTTTCGTCGAAGCAGCCGAGGCTCACCCCGATGTGTGCTTCGAATTCGCCACTGGTTACAAGGGTTCTGACAACCTGTCGCAGTTCTACGGCGCCGCCGAAGACACCGACTTCCTCACTGGCATGGCAGCGGGTGCCGCATCGGCAACCGGCAAGCTCGGCATGCTCGCTTCGTTCCCGATCGGTGAAGTTCTCCGTGGCGTGAACGCGTGGACCATGGGTGCTCGCATGATGAACCCCGACGCCACCGTGAACGTGGTGTGGGTCAACAGCTGGTTCGATCCGCCGAACGAGCGCAAGGCCGCTGAGGCTCTCATCGCCGAGGGCGTCGACGTGCTCGGCCAGAAGGGCATCGACTCGCCGGCCACCGGTGACGCCGCCAAGGCCGCCGGTATCCCGTGGGCCGGCTACAACGCCGACCAGAGCGCCAACTACGGAGACGTGTGGTTGACGGCGACCGCGTACGACTGGTCGATTTACCAGATCCCGCGTCTGCAGGCGATCCTCGATGGCGCCTGGGTTGCCGGCAACTACTACGGCAACTTGTCGGATGGCTTCGTGACTCTGGCGTCGTTCGGTGATCTCGTCTCGGAAGAGACTCGCGCCGCGATCGCTACCGAGCTCGAGAAGCTGAAGGCCACGCCGGGCTCGCAGTTCACCGGTCCGATCAACGACAACAAGGGCAACGAAGTCCTCGCCGCTGGCGTGAGCCACACGTTCGAGGAACTCATGAGCATGGCGTACTTGATCGAAGGCGTGATCGGAGACATTCCGGCCAGCTGACGTTCGACGTCGAAGGTGTGCGTTGGGCGGGCCCGCAAGGGCCCGCCCTTCGTTTTGTCCCGCA
>CAZELU010000036.1:0-13684 GCA_964513215.1 uncultured Bifidobacterium sp. | reverse complement strand
TCGAAGGTGTGCGTTGGGCGGGCCCGCAAGGGCCCGCCCTTCGTTTTGTCCCGCACGGTCCCGCCCTTCGTCCTCGTCCCATGGTTTTTCGAGGGGTACCACTCGGCCATCTAGGGTTGGGGCGGAAGGGGGCACCGCAATGACTTCTGCTGTGCGCATGACGGGAATCGTGAAGCGCTTCCCTGGGGTCGTGGCCAACGACGGGGTCGACGTCGACATCCGCGCTGGCGAAGTGCACGCCCTTCTCGGCGAGAACGGTGCGGGCAAGTCCACCCTCTCCAACATCTTGACCGGCCTGTACCGGCCCGACGAGGGAACTGTCGAGATCAATGGTCAGGTGATGCAGTTCTCGTCACCTCGTGACGCCCTCGACGCCGGGATCGGCATGGTGCACCAGCACTTCCGCCTCGTGTCCACGTTCACGGTGGCCGAGAACGTCGTACTGGGCGAGCCTGACTCTCCGTTCATGATGGATCAGGGTCGAGTCGCCCGGCAGGTCGAAGAGTTGAGCAATCGCTACGGACTCGCGGTCGACCCCTCGGCCCGCGTCTGGCAATTGAGCGTCGGCGAGCAACAGCGAGTCGAGATCGTCAAAGTTCTCTACCGTGGTGCGAAAGTCCTCATCCTCGACGAACCCACCGCAGTTCTCACACCCATCGAAGCCGACGCGCTCTTCAAGACGCTGCGCGCCATGGTGGCCGAGGGTCGCACCGTGATCTTCATCTCGCACAAACTCGATGAAGTGATGAAGGTGAGCGACCGCGTCACGGTGTTGCGCGGAGGCAAGACGGTCGGCACCGTCGAGACCGCCAACACCAACACCCGCGAGTTGGCCAGCCTCATGGTGGGTCGATCGGTCGAATTCAACCGAGTCACACGGAGCAATCCGGCCGACGTCTCTCAGACCGTCCTCACACTCAGTGGCGTGTCGGCCCGCGACGACCGCGGTCGCGACGCTCTCCACGATGTCTCGCTGACGGTCGGACGTGGAGAGATCGTGGGCGTGGCCGGAGTGGCCGGCAACGGTCAGCGCGAACTGGCCGAGGCGATTTCCGGAATGCGTGTGCTATCGAGTGGCCACATCGACGTCGCCGGTGAGCGCGTGCAGTCTGGTCGCGCTCGGTCAGCCATCGCCAAAGGCATCGCCCACATCCCAGAAGATCGTCTGCACACCGGTCTCGCCTCGTCTCATTCGGTCGAAGACAACTTGGCTCTCAAGAACTACCGCTCGAGCAATCTCTCGAAGTTCCGAGTCCTTCGACGCAAGGCCATTCGTGCTCAGGCCACCGATCTCGTGCAGAACTACGACGTGAAAACTCCCGACACCGTGACGCCCGTGCGCTTGTTGTCGGGTGGGAACGTGCAGAAGGTTCTGCTCGCGCGCGAGTTCTCATCGCTGCCCAAGGTTCTCATCGCGGCCTCCCCTACTCGCGGTCTCGACGTCGGTGCCATCGAGACGGTGCGAGCACGACTCGTCGAAGCGGCCGAGCGAGGTGTCGGCATCCTTCTCATCAGCGAGGATCTCGACGAGATCATGTCGCTGGCCGACCGCATCGTCGTCATGTACGAGGGCCGTCTCGTCGACGAGGTTGCCGCCGAAGCGGCCGATCGCGAACGCTTGGGCCTCACGATGGGCGGAAGCACCGTGAGCGGAGGCGCCCGATGAGATCACCGGTTCGTTTCGAACGACGACTCGAGCAACCGAAGTGGCTCAACTGGGCCATCCCGGTGGTGTCGCTGATCGCGGCCCTCGTGCTCGGTGCCATCGTGTTGTTGGCCACGGGCAAGAACCCCCTCGACGTGTACAGCCGCATCTTCGAACGCGGTTTCGCCGGTACTCGCGCCCTGTCCGGATCCATCAAGACGGCGACGCCGCTCGCGTTCACCGGTTTGTGCGCAGCCATCGCGTTCCGCATGGGCCTCATCAACATCGGCGGCGAAGGTCAGTTCTACATGGGCGCTGTTGGCGCCACCTGGGCCGGGCTCGTGTTCGGCGGTGATCTCCCCACCGGTGCCGTGGTGATCGTCATGGCACTGAGCGGCATGGTGTGCGGCGGTCTTTATGCCGCGATCGTCGGCGTGTTGCGCGCCAAGTTCAACACCAACGAAATCATCACGTCGTTGATGATGAACTACCTCGCAGCGATTTTCCTCAACTACCTGATCTACAACTCCACGTCGTATTGGCGTGACCCCGAATCGCGCAACTTCCCGGCCGGCAAGCCGATCCCCGATCGCGCCGACTGGAACTTCTACGAAATCGGCGGCATCAAGATTCCACTCGCCTTCCTCATCGCGATCCTCGCCGCAGCAGCGATCTGGGTTCTGTACAAGCGCACACGATTCGGCTTCGAAGTGGGCGTGATCGCCGATTCACCCAAAGCCGCGCGGTACGCCGGTATTCGCACCACGTCCACCATCGTGATCGTTCTTGCACTCTCCGGCGCCTTGGCCGGTTTGGGTGGTGCCGCCGATGTGGGCAACTTCCGCGGCCTCCTCGACTCAAAGGGACTGCAGATGTCGGGCTACGGCTACACCGGCATCGTGGTCGCTGCCCTGGCCCGACTCAATCCGATCTCCACGTTGTTCGTCGCGGTTCTCATCGGTGGTCTCACCAACGCCGGCTTCGCGCTCCAGGGCCCCGACTTCCCGAGCGGGCTGGTGGGCACGTTGCAGGGTCTCATCTTGTTCACTGCCGTGGCTGGTGAGGTGCTCGTGAAGTACCGAATCAGACGCAATCGTCGAGCGGCGGCGGTGCTGGCATGAACAGCAACATCTTCGTCATCATCGCGTCGTCGGCGATCTTCTACGGAACGCCACTGTTCTTCGCAGCGCTCGGCGGGATCTTCACCGAACGAAGCGGTGTACTCAACCTCGGTGTCGAGGGGACCATGCTCCTCGGTGGCGTGTCGGGCGCCTGGGCCTCGCAGCACGTACCGGGTTCGGCCTGGTTCACCGTACTCGCGGCCATCATCATCGGCATGGCCGCCGGTGCACTCACCTCGACGTTGCTCGCGTTCCTCTGCGTCACACTGCGTACCAACCAGACGGTGGCTGGTCTGGCCATCACGATCTTCGCCGGTGGAGTCGGTCTGTCGAGTTACTTCGCGAACATCTGGAAAGTTGCCGAGGCTCCGGTCGATCGACAAGTGCGCCGCCTCGACGTGTTCGGTTGGGCCGACGCTCCCGTGGTCGGCCCGATTCTGTTCAACCAGACGATCCTCACGTACTTGTCGTGGATCCTGGTGGTGCTCGCGAGCGTCTACCTGTTCCGCACTCGGTTCGGATTGCAGCTGCGCGCGGTTGGTGAGTCGCCGCAAACCGCTGATGCCATGGGTATCAACGTGGTGAAGTACCGCTACCTGCACACCATTCTGGGTGGCGCGTTGGCCGGACTCGGCGGCGTGTACTACAGCCTGGCGATCGTGCCCACGTGGGTGGACGGTATGACCAAGGGGGCCGGCTGGATCGCCATCGCCTTGGTCATCTTCGGCTTCTGGCGACCGAGTATCACGTTGATCGGCGCCTACTTGTTCGGTGCGCTGCAGTCACTCAGTTCCACACTCAAGGCTCGCAACGTGCAGGTCAGCGGCGACGTGCTCGATGCGTTGCCCTTCTTCATGACCATCGTCGTTCTCGTCCTCGTGTCGACTCGCTTCGCCCACCGCCGACTCGGCGCACCGGCGGCCCTGGGCGTTCCGTACGAGCGCGAAGAGCGATGACGTCGATCAGCAACGTCTCACCCGCTCTGCGCCACATCTGGCATCCAGTCGGACGCGTCGATGACTTCGGTGACACACCCACGCGGGTCGAACTCGTCGGAGAGGGCTACGTGGTCGTTCGACTCGACGGCGAGCTGCGCGCGTTTCTCGACGTGTGCCCTCACCGATTCGCACGGCTCTCCGATGGTGTGGTGATCGACGACACCATCCGCTGCCCGTACCACGGCTGGCAGTTCTCGGCCGAGGGTCGGTGTGCGCACGTACCCGCATTGGGAGACGACGCCACTCTCCCGCCGGCCCGTCTCACCGCACCGCACGTCAAAGAGGCCTACGGACTGCTCTGGATCGCACCCGAGATACCGATCACCGACATCCTCACGATCCCCGAATGGGACGACTCGTCGCTCGACAAGGTCTGGGTTCCGCCGGTCGATGTCGCCGCTGGTGCCGCCCAGATCGTCGACAACTTCCTCGACTTCGCCCACTTCCCGTACGTCCACGCCGGCACGTTCGGTTCCGACAAGGACCGCTTGGTGCACGACTATTCGACCGAACGCACATCCGATGGCTGGGGCTTCGTCGTCGAGTACCCCCACGTGATCGAGAACCACGAAGACCCGCAGGTGCTCAGTGGTGAACACCCACTCGTTCAGCCTCGCGAGATGCGTTACGACTTCCGGGTGCCTTTCACCGCCAACTTGCGGCTCTTCCTTCCACTCACGGGCATGGTCAACGCGATCGTCCTGTGGTGCCAGCCGATGAATGCATCCACGACGCGGGTGCACATGGTGATGATTCGCAACGACACCAAGACCGACGCCGACCGGCAAGCCGCCATCGACTACGAGTTGGCCATCTTCACCGAGGATCGCCGCATCATCGAACGTCTACCGTCCACCGAGATTCCACTCGATCGGGGTCAAGTGCACATCCGCTCCGACCGACACACGGTGGAGTTCCGGCGCATCCTTCAGCGCCTGGTCGAGTCGACGAGCTAGTCGAGACCTAGTCGAGGCGTACGAACTCGAGGGTGCATTCCACACCCGACGAGTCGACCATCCGATGGTGCAACAAGCCATCCACGAACGACCGCGTGTGGGTCTCGAGGCCAGCTGACGTGTCAATTTCCATCACGAGGTCGGTGCCGTGGAACAACGTGACGATGGAAACCGGACCGGACGGCGAATCGAGGAAAACCGCGGTTTCGCCGTCGACGGGAAACTTCTGAACCGTCTTGCGTCGGCGAACCTCGCCGATCGAACGCGTCTTCACGGTGACGGTGAGTTCGCCATCTTTGAAATCGATGTCGGTGGTGGTGCGATTGAACTCGTCGCTGATCCGCTTCTCGATGTCGGCGGGCCCAACTCCACGAGCGGCCAACCAATCGCGGTATCCGGTGTGGCCGACGAACTTCCAGAGTCCGCGCCACGGGTAGATGGGGTCGTCGAGTTCGACCTTCTGGGCCTTGGGCTTGCGCCGACGATGCGGCGAGAACGCGGAGTTGAGCGCCTCGGCGCGGGCTCGCTGAGCCATCTTGCCGACGATGGCCTCGGTCTTGGGAGGTCGAGCGAATTTGGCCAGCGACTTCATGATCAACAGATCGTAGTCTGTCGAGTCGTGACCCGATTCGGAGCCGACTACTACCGGCGCTTCTACGGGCGTGGCGGAGTACACGACAAGAACTCCATCGCCCGACTCGCCTCGGCCGTCCACGGTCTGTGCTCGTGGTGGGGTGTTTCTCCCCGCAGCGTTCTCGACGTAGGGGCTGGGCCAGGGCTGTGGCGCGACTGGTACCAGCGCGAACATCCGAAGGTCCGGGTTGTCTCGACCGACGTGAGCGAGTACGCCTGCACGAAGTACGGACACGAGCAACGAGACATCGCCACCTGGCGTCCGGCCAAGCCGTTCGATCTCGTGATCTGTCACGGCGTTCTGCAGTATCCGAGCGACACCGACGCCGAATCAGCGATCGAGAACCTGGCTCATGCGTGTCGACACGTGATGTACCTCGAAGTGCCGACGCGCGCCGACTACCGAACCATCGTCGATCCATCGGCCACTGACATGGACGTACACCAACGAACTGGCGACTGGTATCGCGCGCGACTCGAACGACACTTCATCCAGGCCGGGGCTGGGTTGTGGGCCCGCAAGGGCGGCCACGTTCTGTTGTACGAACTCGAGCGAACTCGCTGAGTCAGACGCGAAGCGCGCGACGCACGGGGCGATCCCAGCCGGGCTGACCCGTGGGTCGCGGACCGGGCCACAGACGCGGTCCCATCTCGACCATGCCGTGATGCGATCCGTACTCACCGAGCAAGTTGAGATAGGGCTCGGCTTCGAATGCTTCGGCACCGCGCACGCCGGTTCCCTTCCACACACCCGTGGCCAGTAGTTCGATCGCGACCACCGGGCAAATGGCGGTCTGCCACAAGACGGCCTGCGAACCCCACTCGCGCATCGTGGTCTCGTTGTCGGCCACGTGATACAGGTACACCTCGCGGTGCTCGCCGTACGACGTACCTTTCACCCAGATACCCGCACAGGTCTTGCCGTGCATGAGGTGACCCAGCCGAGCCGGGTTGGGGAGGACCGCAGCCAGAACGTCGCGCGGTGACACTTGCACGTCACCCACCCGAATCGGATCGGTGGAGTCGAGACCGAGGTACGCGAAGGTCTTCAACCAGTCGATGAATTCGGCTCCCAAGCCGTACTTGAACGTGACGCGATTGCAGTCGACTTCACGCGGAATGAGGATGACCTCTTCGTGTTCGACGTTCACGCACTCGATCGGACCGATGCCAGCCGGGAAGTGGAAGATCTCGGGCTCGCTGAAGCACTCGGTGGTGAAGAGTCCTCGCTCGCGCTCCCACACGATGGGCGGGTTGAGACACTCTTCGATGGTGGTCCAGATCGAGAAGGTGGGCGCGAAGTCGTAGCCGTCGATCGAGAGGTTCGAACCGTCGCGCACACCGATCTCGTCGATGGTGTCGAACAAGTTGTCGGCGGCGTAGCGCGCGAAGATGTCGGACAGGCCGGGCTCGACGCCCATACCGACGAGAGCCAACAGCCCTTTCTCGCGCCACGCAGTGTCGGCGTCGAGTTGCTCTTGGCCCAGCGGGATTCCGACTTGGTTATAAGGGTCGGTCGGGTGTGGCCGACTCAGGTTCATGGCCATGTCGAGATAGTTCGTACCGGCCCGGAAGCAGGCCTCGAAGATCTCCTCGTTGAGACGTGGGTCGCAAGCGTTGACGACGATGTCGGCCTTGGTTCGCGTGATGAGCGCGACGAGTTCGTCGACCGAGCGAGCGTCGACTTGCGCCGCCGCGAAGCGGCCCGGATCGTCGAGTTCACTCACCGCCTTCTGTGCGGAAGCCAACGAGATGTCGGCAATCGTGAAGGAATCGAAGAAGGCGCGTGTTTCAGCGATGGAGGCCATCGAGGCTCCAACGCCGCCAGCGCCGATCACCAGGATGTTCATGAAAAATCAGTCCAATGCGGGGAACGGTGTGAACCGTGACCTTCTTTCTACCCGCAAAACGGCGCTGTGGCGCGCCACTCGAACATCAAGAAATGGTTTCTCACTTCAAGAATGATTCGAAATGCATTGCAATGTCCCGAACGACCTGCGGTTTCGTGACGGAATGCGAAAAACGATCGCGATCGATACCAACGAACACCGGGGCGCCGTTCCAGCGACCGATTGGCTCATTCGCATTCACGACTCGAGGTAGCGCGCGCGACCAATCGCGATTGCTGTCGATCAACGTGGTCACATCGCTGTGAACCACGTGATCGGCCGATCGATACAACCCGTAACCGATCGATCCGGTGCTCGACGTGACGATCGAATCGAGACCGGCCATTCGTGAGGCGACGAAATCGAACGGCAGCGCAAAACCGACCGCGCGACTCCACGTCTCGGCCTCGCTGCGATGCAACCACGACATCTTCGTGACCGCGTGGCGAGCTTCGGGGATGATTCCGGTTTCGCTCTCCCACCATTCGGGGGCCAGTTTCTTGCGGCACCAGCCGGCGTCAGGTTCGGACCGGTCGTCGTCCCACACCGCGCGCACGGGCCGACCCTCCGCATCGAGTACCACCAGGCCCGATGCGAAAGCGGCGACACCGACGGCGTCAACCGCTGGCGTACCGAGTCGAATCCATGCCTCGTCGATGGCGCGTAGCCACTCCAGGGGCGAGACCTCATCACCTTCCAGCCGGTGTTCGACCGTCACGACGTCGACGACCTCGCGCCGGGATTCGTCGAACACGCCGACCGTGCTGGAGGTCAAAGCGACGTCGATGGCGGCGATCACGTCGATCAGACTCCCACGGTCTCGCCGATGGCACGAATCGGACGCAGACGGTGGTAGAGCCGGAAGCGTTCGACCGAGTGCCGTGTGATGTGTGCTTCGGCTTCGGCCAGATCGTCGGTCACGAGAAGCAGGTCGAGGTCGCTACGGTCGATCATCCCCTCGTCGACCATCTCGTCGAGTTGCGCGAGCAAAGGAGCCCAGAACTCACGCCCCATGAGTACCACCGGGAAGTCGCTTACTTTGCCGGTCTGAATGAGAGTGAGCGCCTCGAACAATTCGTCGACTGTTCCGAATCCACCGGGCATCACGACGAACGCGTACGAGTACTTCACGAGCATGACTTTGCGGACGAAGAAGTACGAGAACTCGACACTCACGTCGACGTAGGGATTGGCGGCCTGCTCGTGGGGAAGGACGATGTTGCAACCGATCGAGTGACCACCGGCCTCTTTGGCCCCGCGGTTGGCCGCTTCCATCACACCGGGTCCGCCACCCGTCATCACCGAGAACCCCAATCGACTCATCGCCGCACCGACCTCGCGAGCCAACTCGTACTCGGAATCACCCTCACGCACGCGGGCCGAACCGAAGACGGTGACACAGGGCCCCACGAAGTGCAGTTGACGGAACCCGCGCAACATTTCGCGCGTCACCCGGACGACGGTCCGCAGCTCACGGCGTCGGAGCCGCGGACCGCTGAGGAACGATCTGTCCCGAGCAGCCGATGACTTCGAAGCCGTCGATGACTTTCGTCCCTGGGGGTTCACATCCATACCCGCAAGACTGCCACCCATGGAACTCCATATTCACGGCACCGAGGTCATGAACGACATCGTTCCGCTGGTCCACGACTTCCGACACGCCGCCCCCGACGTGATGAAGGCGTTCGCCGAACTCCACGGTGCGTCGATGAAGCCGGGTGCGCTCGACACCAAAACCAAGGAGTTGATCGCCCTGGCAATTTCCGTGAGCAAACAATGCGACGGCTGCATCGCGTCGCACGCCAAGGGTGCCGCCAAGGCCGGCGCCACCGACGCCGAGGTCGCCGAGATGATGGGTGTGGTCGTGCTCATGAACGGCGGGCCAGCCACGGTGTACGGGCCGCGCGCACTCTCCGCATTCCGGGATTTCGCCGGAGGTGTGGCAACCTGAGAGCGATGCCCCGTCGCTCACGTCTCACCATCGCCACCGTCAACGTCAACGGTCTGCGCGCCGCCGCTACCAACGGGATCAAAGGTTGGCTCGACGATCGTCAGCCCGACATCGTCACGATGCAAGAAGTACGCGCGCCCGATGCCCTCGTTCCCGAGTTGGTGAAGTCGGTGGCCGGCCCCAAGTGGTCGGTGGCCCACGACGAATGCGAGCAGAAGGGTCGTGCCGGGGTCGCGGTGGCGTCACATCGGCCCATCGTCGCGCGCCGGGCCGGACTCCAGAAGTTCGCCGCCGATTCCACACCGTTCAGTGACAGCGGACGCTGGATCGAGGTCGACTTCGACACCGCCGATGGCCGTGGTCTCACGGTCATCTCGTCGTATGTGCACACCGGTGACGCCGAGTCACCCGCGCGGATGGCCGAGAAGTTGGCCTTCATGCGAGCCACTACGAAGCGGCTGCAGGCGCTCAAGAAGACGAAGCGGCACGTGTTGCTCACCGGTGATCTGAACGTGGCACACCGCGAAGTCGATCTGAAGAACTGGAAGGGCAACCTGAAGAGTGCCGGCTTCCTGCCCGAGGAGCGTGCATGGTTCGACGAGTTGTTCGACCGCCACGGGTGGGTCGACGTCGCCCGCAAACTCAGTGGCGACGGCCCCGGTCCGTACTCGTGGTGGTCGTGGCGGGGCAAAGCATTCGACACCAATGCCGGTTGGCGCATCGACTATCACATCGCGTCGCCTGAGCTCGCCGATGCCGCCGTCGAGACGATCGTCGATCGCGCCCCGTCGTATGCCGAGCGCTGGTCAGATCATGCGCCGGTGGTGGTGACGTACCTGCTCTGATGACCGTTGCGACGAACCACCGCGACGGTGGTACCGAGCACGAAGGCGCCGATCAGAGACACGATGACTCCTTGAAGTATCTCGTTGTCGATCGTGTCGAACACGTACATCCCGATGCAGATCACGGTCAGGAGCGATCCGCCGACCACCTGCTCGACGCGTAGGAGCCGAACCCCCGACCAGAAGAGAAGAACCGCGACAGCGAGTGTCGACAGGAAACCAACCACTCCTCCGATGTCGGCCAACCAGCCCGGCGCCGACGACACGATCGTCACGACGCCGGCGACGCGGAGCAATACAGAGAGTCCGACCTTCTGTTGGCCGAGAGCAAGAACGAGTGTTCCGCCGGCCACGAACAGCGCGGCGCTGGCCGCACCACCCCACTCGTAGTGCTCCACGAGGCCGACTCCGATGGCCTGCAAAGACGGCAACAGAGCGAGGCTCGCTGAGAACTTCGCCGAGGGAAGCCGAATGAAACTCCACGTGACACCCACGGCGCCCGCTACCACGGCGATCCACTCGCCTTCCCAGTCGGCTTCAGTGAGAAGGAGCGCACCGGCCGCCACGAACGATCCGAGCGCGATCAACTCGAGAACTTCACCAGCCGTGGGCTGCCACTCACGACCTCGGATGAACTTCTGCGCGAACCAGGCCGCGACGAGAAAGACCCCGTACAAAGCGACGGCGATCGAGACTTTCGAGGCTTCGTCGAACAGAGCGATCACGAGCCGCACGAGACCCAAGGCGAGAATCGCGAGACCGAGGTACGTGAGCGCAGATCGCCACTGAATGCGGTATCGCGGCGCGCGCAACAACTCGTCGGCTGTACCGGGGCTGATTCGCCGGTCGACCACGAGTTCGTGGACCATCTCGGACAATGTCTTGTCGGCCATCTCGACCTCCTGAGTGCATCGAACCACCGGGGTCGGGCGAATGATGTTCAACGCAACACCATCGGGACGAACGTCCGTCCCGAAAGAAGTCAGTTGGCGCCGTTCGCCGTCCGATACGCGCGATACACCGAGACGAGAGAGTCCTTCTGCTCGTCGGTCAACGACGAGTCGGCTCGAATCGCGTCTTCTGTCGATGACGACACATCACTCGACTCAACGTCGTCGAGCATCCCGGCATCACCGAGAAGCTCTTCAGCCGAGACGTTGAGGGCTTTGGCGATCGAACGGACCACACGAACCGACGGTTCGTGCAGCCCACGTTCGATCTGACTGAGATACGGATTCGACACCTGCGCCAGTTCGGCCAACTGGCGCAGACTCATCTGCGCGAGTTGACGCTGGCGGCGAATGGTGGCTCCGAGGACTCCCAGCCGGTTGCTCCAGTCGTCGCTCATGACGAGGCGACGAATCGATTCAGGACGCCGGGGCGACCGTCTTGGCGATCTTGCTGGCGAACTCGATCTGCGCCTGGGCGACCTTGACGGCGAAGTCGATGTTGGCCGTGATCGCCTTGCGCACGTTCACGACGACCGGACGAGCCTTGGCCGGAGCCACGCGGTCGACGGTGGCGACAGCGCGCTCGACGACGGCGATGGTGCGCTCCTGGCCCTTGGCCACGCCCGTGGCCAGTGCGGCGCGGGCGACTTCGGGCTTGAGGTTGGCGGTCACCTTGCTCACCAGCACGCGCGGGTCACGCGATGCGGGGGCCTCGGTGGTGGTTGCTTCTTCGGTGGTCTTCTTCTGAGCCATGCTTGAAGAATACGACCGACTGCTTGGTATGCCAAGCGGGGCGTCGGTGGCCCTGGTCACAGACCTGCTGGCCTCGTGACCAGGACGCATGTCGTCGGGGACAATCCGCTCTCACCCCGAGTCGGTCGGGATACGGTCGGCTCCAACGTCGCCGAGCCAGGAGGAATGATGCGTCGTACCGGATTCGTAACCGCCCTTGCCCTGTCCACTCTTCTCGTCGCCTGCGGGGGCGGCGACTCGTCGAGTGAGTCGGGTGGTGACTCGGCCTCGTCATCGGGCGCCACAGCCGAACGCGCCACGATCGTGGCCGAGATGACCGCGTGGATCCAGACCCTCGACGTCGAGATCGCTGACCCCGTCGCACTCGAGGCCTGCGTGGAGGGCTACGTCGCCGAACTGTCCGATGATGACGCGCGCATCATCGCCGCCAATGTCGCAGCTGAATTCGCCGGACTCGAAAACGGTGAAATCACCGATTACGAGGCGCTCGGCGTGTCGGAAGACGGTCGCTACTCGTACGCCGGCGCCATGCTCTGCCGCTGATCATTCACTGATCAACCAGAACCTGTCACTTCCACATACGACGGCGCCGACTCATCGCGGTGACGAGCACGCCCGCGACCACGAGCCACATACCCCACACCACGACGACGTTCGAGTCGGCACCGGTG
Source organism: uncultured Bifidobacterium sp. (assembly GCA_964513215.1). GTDB lineage: Bacteria > Actinomycetota > Acidimicrobiia > Acidimicrobiales > Ilumatobacteraceae > Casp-actino8. The sequence continues at coordinate 1,272 of CAZELU010000036.1, read as the reverse complement.
ACCGGGATCGTCGGACGAAGGTTGCCGACGTACACCGAGAGTAGGGCCCGATACGTCACACCGTTCCTGGTGGTGACCACGAACACGATCTCAGCTTTCCCGACGAAACCAGCCTTCGGGGCGAACGACACCGAGCCTGTCGCCGGATTCACCGACCAGGTTCCGTCGCGAGTGACGACAGTGGTCTCGCGCTCGTTGGACACCGGATCGACGATGCCGACCGAGGACAAGTCCCATTCGTCACCGGCCGGTGGCGGCGTATTGATCGGATTCAACGTGACCGGCTTCTCCGGCGGCGTGATGACCGGGTCCGGATTCAGGAGTTCACGCTCCTCGACATCCGGCGGCGACTTGATTCCGCCCCCGCCACCTGAGGGCGGTAGCACCAACACCGGACTGGACGACGGCGAAGCCCGAGTGACCGAAACTGTGTAGGTCTCCGAATAGCGAGGGTCGGAAGCGGTGACCACCACGACGATGCTGTTCTGCCCGACGTTCAGTGCGATCGGTGAAGTCGCCGAGCCCGACACGAAGGCCGTCCCGTTGACCGTCACGGTCGAACCCGCCATGGTGGGCGTCGGGATCACCGTGACGGATGAGACCGCGTTGGGAACGGAAGCGCTGTACGTGACGGTCGCGGATGCGAATACGGGAGACAGCGTGATGGATCCGGACGGACCGTTCAACTCGAGGTTCGACAGAGTCGCGTCGGACGAGGGAGCCGCGTACGTCTGGGAGGCCGCCGCTGAGTGTCCCATCCGGTTGATGGCCGTGACTTCAAAGTTGTAAATCGCCCCATTGGTGAGCCCACTCGCCGAACAGAACAATGCGGTCAGAGACGGGCGTGTACAGACGATGGGGCTAGCAGCACCAGGCGTGGACGAAGACACCGTGACGGAGTAGTGCGGCGATGTGAGTGGCGAGCCGCCATCTGACAACGGAGCCGACCACGAGAACTGCACGTCCGTGGCCGTGGAAGCGAGCACGGAGAGGAACCGCGGGACACTCGGCGCCGTCGACGGATATTGAACGACCTGGGCCGTATTGCCGGGAATCTCCGTCGAGTTCGCCGAAGTGATCGCCACTACCTGGAAGTCGTACGAGGTTCCGTTGTTCAGCCCGGTGACCTGATACGAGCCAGTCGACTGCGACGTCAGCGAATTGGTGGCGAGAGTCCACGCCGGTGCCGCCACGACGATCGCGGTCGGTGACACCAATGCCGCCCGGAACCACACTTCGTAGCGAATGAACGATCCGCCACCGAGTTGAGCA
>CAZELU010000035.1:0-20136 GCA_964513215.1 uncultured Bifidobacterium sp. | reverse complement strand
GACGCCGTGCCTTTCTGGGCGATGACCAACACCGGCACATCAGGTGATCTCCTGTTCGACGTCGTCGACGACCCCGACGAGAATCACGATCGTTGTGGTACGGACCGTGAAACTCATTTGCGTGAGGTATTGATCGCTGCTCTCCACGACGTCGACGCACCCGCCGATCAGTTCGAACGTCTCGGTCTCTGATTCCGCTTCATCAAGTCACAAGGTGCTCGCAGCGGTCCTCACGATCTCTCCGAAGTCTTCCGCCGTGAAGTACGGGGCAGCACCGGCTCGTATGTCCACCAACACGAGCCTCATCAGGACGGCCCCCTCGCGCACCAAAGCCTCCTGAACGTGCCATTCGGCCCAACCACCCGCTTCTTCGATCGTGATCAAGGCACCGAGGCGGTCCTCGCCCACCTCGGGAATCGGCAGCGTCTCGACGTATCCAGGTCCTTCTTCACCGGCTGGCACTTCGCCGAGGCACTGGTTCATCCCCTCACGAAGGCTCGCGAACGATGACGCCATGAGGTACGGGGGGTCGACGTACAAGAACTCCTGGAGGAAGACCATGTGGCCGGCTCGATCGAACGGCGGATCGATCCCGTCTTCCACGACGAGATCGAGTTGACGAAACACGAGCGGTCGCAATGTCGCCGCGACCTTCCTCGAATCGTCACTCGCGCGGTCACAGAAGTCGAACGACGGCACCAACTCGCGTTGCTCCTCGGTGAGAATCCCGGAGGGATCGACCATTTCGTCTCCACCCTGTGGACCATTGAAGAGAACCCACTCGCCATCGAGATCGGCGTCGGTCAGCAACATCCGGGAGAGATCGTCGGCCGTGGGAATCGTCTCCTCACCTCCACACGACGTGAACACACCCAGGCCGAACAACAACATCGATCCGCGCACGACGTTTCGCACATTCATAGGGGACACCTCCAGATTCAGGTCATCGGGACGGATCCTGTCGGATCGGGACGAATCCCGCTCCCACGAAACGTCATCCTTCAGACAGGCTTCGAGCGATGTCACGGTTCATGTCGATGTTGATGACGGCAGCGGTCGTCGTGTCGTCCTCCGGATGTCGTGATGCAGCAGAACCCGCCGTCGAAGCACCGTTCGCAATCTGGTCGTCAAAGAATTCGCTTGCTGACTCTCCAGAAGGAGCTGCCAGGGCTGCTGTGCAAGCTCTCATCGGAGTGACGCCCGTCCTCGGTGACTACATGGCCGGCGACAGTCGCAGTGGCGAGATGATCGTCTTCTCGCCACGGGAAACCACTCCCGTGGAGCGAAGTCTTCTTCTGTTGCGTCAACTCGGGCCCGACGATCGGTGGTCGGTGATCGGGGCGATCAGCGCGGCGATGACAATCGACCGACCCGAGGCGCGCGGTGTCGTTCCGGCGGGTTCGGTGACCGTCTCGGGCCGTGGACGCGGCTTCGAAGGGTTGGTCGTCGTGAGTGGTCATCGCATCGGCGACAACATCGAAATGATCGACCAGAAAATCACCACAGCCGGCTCACTCGAGCGGTCGGAGCCTTTCGTCGTCGAGCTCGACCTGAGCGGCACCGATCCCGGAGACGTGATCGCGATCGTCGTGCGCGGTGGCGTCGGACTCGAGGACGATCCCGGAGAATTCAGCGCCATCCCCGTCCGCATCGGCGAGTGATCTCGTTTCTGGTGCCGGAACTTCACCCATACGGTGGAGAATCCTCACCAGATCACCGGTGGGGGGACGAAAGTGTCACTGGTGGGCGAGGGGGGACTTGAACCCCCACGTCCTTGCGAACACTGGCACCTGAAGCCAGCGCGTCTGCCATTCCGCCACTCGCCCGAGTAACAGGTCTCGAACGCTACCGTCCCGAGAGGGAGTGACCACCCGGGCGACACGGTGCGTCCACCCTGCACCGGTACGATTTTCCCCGCCTGTCATCACGGCGAAGGAGGTGGACGATGGCCGCAGGAATCTTCAATCGAGGTAACCGCACCAACGTGCGCCCCATCGACCTCGGCCGCCACCTCGTCCGCGAGATCGACGACAAGCGATCGGTCGACTCCAAGAGCCGACGCGTCGCCCCCAACTACTTCGTGTTCCGCCTGCATCCCCGCGACCTCGACCAACTCGAAGAGTTCCAGGCCGCACTCGAGATCGAACTGAACGAAGCGGCCAAGGAGTACGCCCGCTCCGAGGGCTACCACCTGAAAGGACCCATCACGGTCTCGCTGGTGGCCGACGACAAAGTGAAGTCGGGCCGGGTCGAAATCGACTCGAAAGTACGGCGCGCCGAGAGTCCGATCACGGCCGGCGCACTGGTCGTCTCGGGCGGTCAGTCGTACCCACTCGGTGAGTCATCGGTCGTGATCGGTCGCTCGCCCGACTGCACGATCGTTCTCGACGATGCCAACGTCAGCCGCCGACACGCCGAGATCAAGGTCGTCAATGGCGTCTACGCGATCTCCGATCTTGGGTCGACCAACGGCACCAAGGTCAACGGGGTCACCATCAGTGCCGAGCGCGGTCTGCGCGACGGCGACATCATCAACCTGGGAAGCCACTCCATTCGGTTCGAAGCCGCAGCACGATGACCGATCAACTTCTCGGACTTCTGCGGTTCGTGCTTCTGGCCGCGCTCTATCTCTTCTTCGCCCGAGTGGTGTGGGCGGTCTGGACCGAGGTTCGTGTTCCGGCGGTGTCTCGTTCCACCGGTCCGGTTCCGTCGATGCCGACTGACGGCACCGCCAAGGTTCCGCGTCGCCAACGCGTCACCGAACTCCGTGTGGTCGCCCCCAAGCGCCACAAGGGCCACCAGATCGAAATCGGATCGGAGCCGCTCGTCATCGGACGTTCGGAGAACACCGACCTGTCGGTGGCCGACGATTCGTTTCTCAGCAATGTTCACGCCCGCATCTGGATCGCGAACGGCGCCGCTGTGGTCGAAGATCTCGGCTCCACCAACGGAACCCTCGTGAACGGCAATCGCATCTCCGATGTCGTCGCGCTACGACCCGGCGACCGCATCCAGATGGGATCGCTCATCGTCGAGGCCGAACGATGATTCGCGTCGTTGCCGGAGCCGCCACGCACGTCGGCCGGGTTCGCGAGGCGAACGAAGACTCGTTCCTCTGCGCCAACGGTCTGTACTTCGTCGCTGATGGCATGGGCGGGCACAGCGCTGGTGAAGTTGCCAGCGACATCGCCGTCACCACTCTGCGCGAGGTTCTCAGCGAAGCCGGCAACATCGTCCTCGCATCCGACGATGTCGCCGCCGCGGTGCGCCACGCCAACACCGCTATTCACTCCGAGTCGATCCTCGACTCCAGTAAGGCCGGGATGGGCACGACCCTCACCGGCTTGGCGGTGTCGAACCCCTTCGATCACAAGGCCGTCGTGGCCAACGTCGGAGACTCTCGCACATATCTGTGGCGTCACGGTGAACTTCGACAGATCACCAAGGACCACTCCCACGTTCAGTCACTCGTCGACCGCGGAGCGATCACGCGTGCCGAAGCCCGTGTTCACCACCAGCGCAACATCGTGCTGCGGGCCATGGGCATCGATACGTACGTCGACGTCGACACCTTCGAAGTCGACATCGAAGACGGCGATCGCTTCATCATCTGCAGTGACGGCCTCGTCGACGAAGCCGACGACAACGAGATCGAATCGCAGGTGCGATCGTCGATCGGTCCACAAGATCTCGCCGATCGATTGGTGGCCTTGGCCAATGCCAACGGCGGACGCGACAACGTGACCGTTCTCGTGGTCGACTTCTCACTCACCGCGTCGACCGACAGCACTCCGGTGGTCACGGAGATTCCGCCGATCGCGGCGACCATCATGAATACGCCCTCGCGCGGTCGAACCTCGGTGTTGTTCAGCGCGGCCGCGTGGGCGATGTGGTTGGCTGCGGCCGCCATCACGGTGGCGGTTGCCGTCAGCGCCATCGCGTCGAAGTGACCACACCCGATTACTCGATCGCCAACCGTCGGCGATCCATCGAACTGGGCCTGGTGATCGCCGCCGGTGTCATCACCGCCAGTGCCTACACACTCGCCTCACTCGGCAAGAACTCGGTCATCCCACCCCGAATCCTTCCGTTCCTCGGTGTGCTTCTCGCGGTCCTCCTCTTCGCCCACATCGCCGTTCGTCGATTGGCCCACGGCGCCGACTCCACCCTGCTGCCGATCGCCGTCCTCCTCAACGGACTCGGCTACGTCATGATCGCGCGCTTGTCGGAACGGCTGGCCGGACTCCAAACCACGTGGACGTTCATCGCCATCGCGACGTTCGTCGTCGTTCTGTTGTTCGTCGAACGAGTGAACGACCTCGCTCGATATCAATGGCACTTCTTCGGCGCGGCCGCGGTGCTGTTGCTTCTCCCCATGGTTCCCGGGCTGGGCTTCAGTTCGGGCGGTGCACGCATCTGGGTGAACATCGGGCCGATCAACTTCCAGCCGGGCGAGTTCGCCAAGCTGGCCCTCGCTCTCTTCTTCGCCGGCTACCTCTCCGAGCGCGGAAGCCTCATCGCCCGCGGCACTCGACAGTGGGGCCGCTTCACCATTCCCGAACCTCGAGATCTCCTACCACTGGTCGGCGCATGGGCGTTCTCCGTCGTGGTGATGGTCGGTCAGCGCGACCTTGGATCGAGTCTGCTCTTCTTCACCCTCTTCGTCGTGATGGTGTGGGTCGCCACCGAACGAGCCGGCTATCTCGCTCTCGGCTTCGCTCTCTTTGCCGGAGCCTGCTTCGCGGCGTATCACCTCTTCGACCACGTGCAGACCCGTGTGGCCATCTGGCTCGACCCGTGGAGCCGCTACGACGGCAAGGGCTACCAACTGGCCCAAGCCATGTTCGCCCTCGGCAGCGGTGGCACCTCCGGCACGGGCCTCGGTCTCGGCGATCCGACTCGTATCCCCGAAGCCAAGAACGATTTCATCTTCGCCGCCATCGGCGAAGAGCTCGGTCTGTTCGGTGCAACCGCGATCCTGCTCGCCTTCGTCGTCATCATCGGCGCCGGGCTACGTACTGCTCTGCGAACACAACGCCCGTTCGAGAAACTGCTCGCGACCGGCCTCACCACGATTCTCGGTGTTCAAGCCTTCATCATCATCGGTGGTGTGATTCGTGTGGTTCCACTCACCGGCATCACCCTCCCCTTCGTCAGTTACGGCGGGTCGAGCCTGGTGGCCAACTACGCCATCCTCGCACTCCTCATTCGAACGAGTGATGCTTCCGCGCGCCGATTGGGTGAAATCCCCGACCGTCCGACCATCCGCGAACGCTGGGCAGCCCGTCGGGCTGGTCGACACGAGCAGGCCGCGTCATGAATCAACGCATTCGACGTCTCGCGGTGGCACTGCTGGCGCTCTACGCGATCCTCTTCGTTCAGTTGAACGTCATCCAGGTCGGTCGCAAATCGAATCTCGATGCCGATGCTCGCAACACGCGTCTCACCGTGCGAACGTTCAACGATCCCCGCGGTGAGATCACCACCATCGATGGAAAGGTGATCGCCGAGTCGGTTCGATCCGAACCCGGAAGCGAACATCCCTGGAAGCGTGTGTACGCCGATGGAGAGTTGTACGCACACGTCACCGGTTACTACACCTTCGCCTACGGTGCGACTCAGATCGAGCGAGTGGCCAACGATGTCCTGGCCGGGCGCACGGCCGAACAACAGGTCAAAGGCCTGGCCTCACTGTTCGATGGCGGGGACACCACCGGCACGGTTGTCACCACGGTCGACTCGAAGATCCAATCCGCCGCCCGTCGCGCACTGGGCGAACGGGAGGGTTCGGTCGTGGTCGTCGACGTCCGCACCGGTGCGGTGAAAGCACTGTGGAGTTTCCCGTCGTTCGATCCGAATCTCCTCACCACTGATGACGACGATCTCGCGGGATCGATCATTCAGTATCTGAACGATGTTCCCGGCGATCCACTCCTCGCCAACAGTTACCAACAGCGCTACATGCCCGGTTCGACGTTCAAGGTCATCACGACGGCGGCCGCCCTCGACGCCGGCACCATCGATCTCGAGACCGTGTTCGCCGAAGAATCCGAGTTTCTGCCACCCCAGACCTCCGATCCGATCGCCAACTACAAGAACAAAGTGTGCGGAGGCGATCTGATCGAAGTGTTCCGCCGTTCGTGCAACACGCCTTTCGCCCGAACCGCGCTCGAACTCGGGCCTCAGAAACTGACGGCTGCCACCCAGCGCTTCGGCATCGGCGAATCACTGCCGTTCGATCTACCTCGGTCGGCCGCGAGCACGTTCGGCACGGCCGATTACTTCGAGGACAACCTTCCGCTGCTCGCCATCGGAGGATTCGGTCAAGGCAACACTCAGATGGTGCCGCTGCACATGGCTCTGGTAGCGGCATCAGTTGCCAACGGCGGCGCGATGATGAAGCCCTACGTGATCGATTCGACACGAGACCATGACGGTCGCCTCCTCGATCGCACCCGGCCATCGGTGTGGAAGCAGGCCATGACACCCGAGTCGTCGACGATCCTCACCCAGCTCATGACCGAGGTCGTTCGCAACGGCACGGCATCGTGCTGCTTCCAACTGGCCAACGGTGTGCAAGCCGCCGCCAAAACCGGAACCGCTCAACTCAACGGCCCGGGAGAACCCGAACGCTCACACGCCTGGATCATCGGATTCGCACCCGTCGACACGCCGCGCTACGCCATCGCAGTGATGCTCAAGGGAACCAACGCCGAGATCAGCGAAGGTACCGGAGGACGTCTCGCTGGTCCGGTGGCCAAAGCGGTCATGGACGTTGCCCTGACCCGCTGAGCGTCCACCGATAGCCTTTCCACAGTTATGTCCGACCACGGCAGCGTCATTCTCAACGATCGCTACGAGATGCAACAGCGCATCGGCCGCGGCGGCATGGCCGACGTCTACCTGGCCCGTGACGTGCTCCTCGATCGACTCGTGGCCATCAAGGTCTTGTTCCCCGAATTCGCCACCGATCCGGCCTTCGTCGAACGGTTCCGCCGCGAAGCCCAATCAGCCGCCAACCTCAACCACCCCAACATCGTCAGCGTGTACGACTGGGGTCGCAGCAACAACACCTATTTCATGGCCATGGAGTACGTGCCGGGACGCACCTTGGCCGATGCTCTGCGCGACATCGGCCCCATCTCGGCCACCAAGGCGGCTGAGGTCGGAATCGAAGTTGCGGCTGCGTTGTCGTTCGCACATCGCAACAACGTGGTTCACCGCGACATCAAGCCGGGCAACATCCTCATTGGCAGCAACGGACAACTCAAAGTGGCCGACTTCGGTATCGCACGCGCGCTCGGCAGTGCGGCCGACACCGGTCTCACTCAGCACGGCGCCGTCATGGGCACAGCTGCGTACTTCTCACCCGAGCAAGCACAAGGTGGCCAGCCCGATCCGCGCAGCGATCTGTATTCGCTCGGCATCGTCCTCTACGAAATGGTGGCTGGTCGCGTGCCGTTCACCGGTGAGAACACGGTGGCCATCGCATACAAGCAAGTTCACGATCAGCCCACACCGCTCAACCAGTACGCACCCGACGTGCCACGAGCGTTCGAGGCAATCGTCGCCCGATTGCTCACCAAGGATCCGGCCCGTCGCTACCCGACGGCCGAAGCAGTTCGTGACGATCTGCGCCGTTTCCGCGACGGACTCCCAGTTCAGGCTTTGGCCGCGATCATCAACAAACGCGACACTCCTGAGCCCCCGCCCACGATCGCCAACGAACCGATTCTTCCCCCACCCACCGCTTCGTCGCCAAAAGCCGACGTTCCGCGCACGAAGATCATGATCAGCGATCGTCCGCCGGGATACGACGCGTCAGGTTCGCTCGTTCAACCCGATGAACCGCGTCGGCGCACCGGATTGATCGTGGGTTCGGTCATCGCGGCCATGGTGGTGTTGGCTGGCCTCGTCGCCGGGTTGCTCCTTCTGTCGAACGAATCGTCGTCCACCCCGTCGATCGAAGTTCCGAACGTCACCGGACTGCCACTCGACGAAGCAGTACGAGCAATCGAAGACTTGGGTCTGACCGTCGTTCCGATCGCCGAAGAGAACCCGGGTGTCGACGCCAACATCGTGTGGTCGCAAGATCCCCCGGCCGGTGAACTCGTGGGTGACGACGCAGCGATCAAGCTCGTGTACAACCCGTCGAACACGCCCATCGCCGTGCCCAATCTCACGGGCCTCACCATCGATCAAGCCCGTACCGCGTTGCTCAATCTCGGGCTCACCATCGGCAACATCACGTACGTCAACGATCCGGGTATCGCCGCCGACACCATCATTTCGTCGACACCCGCATTCGGAGAGTCGGTTCTCGGTGGGGCCACCATCGACTTGACCGTGAGCCAGGGCAAAGGAACCAATCCCATCCCCTCACTCGACGGCAAGACGATCGACGAGGCTCGTTCGATTCTGCAGGGCGAGCCCTACGAATTCGTCGTCACCGAAATCATCGAAGCCAGTGACGCGGTTCCGGTGGGGAATGTGATTCGCACCAGTCCCGTGGCCGGAGCCGAAACTCCGAAGGGTGCCACCATCACCGTGTACGTCTCCAATGGCCGAGCGCCGATCAAGGTGCCGCCGGTGGTCGGTCTGCGCGAATCACAAGCACGTCCGCAGCTCACGGCGAAGGGCTTCCTCATTCGAGTGGAGTACCAGGAAGTGGCACCCGATTCCGGTGATGTCGATCGCGTGATCTCGCAGAATCCTGCCGCCGGCACCGATGCGCCGGTGGGCAGCGAAGTTGTTCTCGTGGTCGGCAAGGCCGCCGCTCCCACCACCACGTCGTCGAGCACGGTCGCGCCCACCACAACCGCTGCGCCGTGACGAACGCGCGTCAGCGCGTCACGAAGTTCTCGAGCATTCGATGACCGCCGTCGGTCAAGATGCTCTCGGGATGGAACTGCACTCCTTCGATCGGCAGATCGCGGTGACGCACACCCATGATCATTCCGTCGGCCGTGGTCGCGGTGACTTCCAAACACGCGGGCAACGTGTCGGGTTCGATGACGAGTGAGTGATAGCGGGTGGCCGTGAGTGGATTGGGCAGTCCGGAAAACACTCCGGTGTCACGGTGCTCCACCTGACTCGTCTTGCCGTGCATGAGTTCGGGGGCCCTCACCACGCGACCACCGAAAACATGACCGATCGCTTGATGCCCGAGGCACACACCGAACACCGGGATGCCCGCCTGCGCAGCCGGCTCGATGAGGTCGCACAAGATCCCCGCGTCTTCGGGTCGACCCGGACCGGGCGAGAGGAGAATCGCGTCGGGTCGCGACGAGACGATCTGGTCGACAGTCAACGCATCGTTGCGGTGCACCTCGGGCTCGGCCCCCAACTCACCCAGGTAATGGACGAGGTTGTAGACGAAGCTGTCGTAGTTGTCGATCACGACCACGCGGCGTCGGACTGGCGTCACCCGATCAGCCTGCCAGTGGAGTGCCGGTTCTCCCCTACACTTTCGACCCGTGGCACCTCCCAAGCGAAAGAGCGGCGGCCGCACCACTCCGAAGGGCACCCGGCCCAACGAGGGGCGCGTCGCGAATCCCGATCACAACTCGGCCGGCGTCGCGGCATCCTCGCGGTACACCCCGCCCATCCCGATGGCGGTCAAGGAGAGCCCGCGCTGGGTCCCGATCCTGATGTTCGCCCTCTTCATCGTGGGCGCGCTGGTGATCCTGCTCTATTACTTGGGCGCGGTCCCCGGCGGCCGGAGCAACTACTACCTGCTGGTCGGCCTGGCCTTCATCCTGGGCGGTCTGTACACAGCCACCAAGTATCACTGACGCTCTCAGCAGGGTTTTAGTGCTTATTCGGTTGTCCACAGACTGTGGACGAAACCGGGGATAGTCACATCGATGTAACTTCCCGGCTACCTGCCACACCCGGATGTCAACCCGGTCAGAGCGCCTCGTCGATCGAGATCTGATCCATCTCTTCCATGCAGTGGCGTGGCGGGTCGGGGTCCTCTTCCTGAGCCAGGGTCATCTTCAATTCGAGACCACACACGCCGCATCGATACCGCACGCTGATGCGCCGCATCTCGCCCGGTGGGGGCGGAGGTGGCAGGGGCTCGGTCATGCTGCGCAGAAGACCGACCCCCACCCTCCACAGAAAGAAGAAGAGGACGACGGCACCGATCGCCCAGACGACGGTGCCAAAACTCATCTCAGCCGAGACGTTCGATGATGGTGGCGTTGGCCATGCCGCCGCCCTCGCACATCGTCTGCAGACCGTAACGACCGCCGGTGCGCTCGAGTTCGTGCAGCAGAGTCGTCATGAGACGCGCACCCGAGCAACCGAGCGGGTGGCCGATGGCGATCGCGCCACCGTTGGGGTTCACGCGCTCCATGTCGGGGTGGAATTCCTTCTCCCACGCCAACACGACCGACGCAAAGGCCTCGTTGATTTCGACGACGTCCATGTCTTCGAGGCGCAACTTGGCGCGCTCGAGCACCTTGGCCGTGGCCGGGATCGGTGCGGTGAGCATGAAGCGCGGGTCATCGCCAGCCAGGCTGAAGTTGACGAAACGCGCACGCGGACGAAGACCCAGGGCCTTGGCCTTCTCCTCGCTCATGATGAGCAGAGCGGCCGCGCCGTCGGTGATCTGCGACGAGTTACCGGCGGTCACGCGACCGCCCTCCTCGACCGGACGGAACGAGGGCTTGAGCTTGCCCAGGCTCTCCATGCTGGTGTCGCGAATACCTTCGTCGGCCGTCATGAGATTGCCTTCGGCATCCCGCACCGGAAGGATTTCACGCTCGAAACGGCCCTCGCGGGTGGCGCGAGCAGCGCGCTCCTGCGACTGCACACCGAAGCGATCCATGTCGTCGCGCGAGATGCCCCACTTGTCGGCGATGAGTTCGGCCGAGATTCCCTGCGGCACGAGACCACCCTGCGGCTGATAGCGCTCGCCCACCTTGGGGCCGAACGGGAAACCGAACTTGCCATCGGCCATCGACGAGCCCATCGGAACGCGCGTCATGACTTCGACACCCGCGGCGATCACGACGTCGTACGCACCGGCCATCACGCCCTGCGCCGCGAAGTGAGCGGCCTGCTGCGACGAACCACACTGACGATCGATCGTGGTGCCGGGAACCGACTCGGGCCAGCCCGCGGCCAGAACCGCGTTACGCGCCGGGTTGGCGGCCTGCTCTCCGACCTGCATCACGCAACCCATGACGACGTCGTCGACGATGGCCGGATCGATGCCGGTGTTCTTGATGAGGGCGTTGAGGGTCTCAGCGGCGAGATCGACCGGGTGCCAATCCTTCAACTTTCCGTTGCGCTTGCCGAGGGGGGTACGAATCGCATCGACGATGACGGCGGTGGTCATGGGAGTCTCCTTGCCTGACGGTGAGGCTCAGTGGTGAGCCCCGTCAGTCTGCTGGCCCCACCGGGCGAACGACGAATCAGGCGACGCGCGAACGGCTCTTTCAGGGCCGGAACGGGGCCACTTTGGCCAGCGCCCGCGACATGGTTCCAACGTCGGTCTCGGAGAGCTCGGCGGCGAACTCGCGCTGGATGGCCCGTCGGTAGAGGATGTTGGCGTCACGCCAGACCAAACGGCCCATCCGGGTGAGGCGCACCATGACGGCCCGATTGTCGTCGGCGGTGGGAGCCGGTTCGCGCTGCAAGTAGCCGCGCTCGACCAGCGCGTCGATGCGCCGCGAGAGGCTGGATGGCACAGCCGACAAGGCCTCGCACAACTCCTTCACTCGCATCTGGTCGTCATTGTGAGCCAGTACGGCCAAGAGATCGAACTGGGGAAGCGACAGTTGGAACTCGTCAGCCATCTCGGCTTCGATGAGGCGCGAGACGACTTCGGTCGCGGTCTGCATGGCGCGCCACAACGCGATTCGTTCGGCGTCGAGCCTCGGCATCTTCCTCCTCCCCAGGTGAAGCAACCGAAATCGTAACGAACCCTGTCCGGGTTGTCACGAGAAAGTTCCGTTTGCAACGACCTGTCGCAACGACTGTTCGAGGGTCGAGTTCAGACCGCGAACGACGCAGCGAGGGTGCGCGCCTCGTCGATCGTCGCTCGCTCCGCAAGCAGACGGCGGAACGGCATCACCTGCTTGGGTCGGCTCACACCGAGCGCCGCCGTGAGTCGGCCGTCGCGGTGATACAGCGCGACGAAGGCACGGTCGTCCGGTCCTCCGACCACGACTTCCACGGCGTCATCAGGTTCGGCTCGACCGAGGAACTGGATACGCGAGGTGAACTGGTCACTCCAGAAGAACGGAACCTCGGCGTACTCGGTCGGGGCGTCACCGCTGAACGACGCCACGAGGTTCTTGGCCGCGACGGCGCCCTGTTCGGACGCGTTGGTCCAGTGTTCGATACGGACTTCGCGTTCGAGGAGACGGTGCGGCCAGCGGACGACGTCACCCGCGGCGTAGATACCGGGCGCACCTGTGCACAAGAACTCGTCGCACACCACACCGTCGCGGATCGTGAGGCCCGAACCTTCGAGCCACGACGTGGACGGGGCAACTCCCACACCCACCACGACCACGTCGGCCGGAACAACTTCGCCGCTCGACAAACGAACCCCGCCCACGCGGCCATCGTCGCCACGTGTCAACTCGGAAACGCTCACCCCGCATCGGATGTCGACTCCGTTGTCGGCGTGAACGAGAGCAGCGCGACGACCCATGGTCACGCCGAGTCCGCGCATCATCGGTGCTTCGGCACCTTCGAGAACAGTTACGTCACAGCCCTTGGTTCGCGCGGTCGCCGCCACCTCCAAACCGATGAAGCCGGCGCCGATCACCACCACACGACGACCTGACTCGAGTTCGGTGCGCAGAGCGAGCGAGTCGGCCAGCGATCGCAACGTGTGGATGCCGGGCCAGTCGGGCTGTCCGGGTAGATGCCGAACGGTTGCTCCGGTGGCGATGACGAGCCCGTCGAATTCGAGTCGGCGACCAGATGAGAGAGTGACGGTTCGATTCGCGACGTCGAGCGACACCGCACGATCGCCGAGCACCCATTCGGCGCGTAGACCATCGAAGTCGTCGGGGCGGCGCAAACGAATGCGCTCGGGCTCCCATTCGCCAGCCAACAACTTCTTCGACAACGGAGGGCGGTCGTAGGGCATTTCGGCTTCGTCGCTCACGAACGTGAGCGCACCCGACCAACCGACCTGACGCAACGTTTCGGCCGCGCGAAGTCCGGCGAGCGACGCACCCACGACCACTACGCGCTCGAGCGAACTCATGCCGACACGATGCCACGACCGTGGTGAAGGAGTGGAATCCGATCGCCACGAACCGACCGACAAGAATGAGGTCGTGCACGACTGGCCGATGATCGACGACCCGGCCGACTCGCGTCTCACCGACTACATCGGGTTGACCGACCGCGACATCGTTCGCCGTCACGAGACCGAGCAGTTCTTCATCGCCGAAGGGCCCGAAGTGGTCCGTCGACTGGTGGCCAGCGGTCTGCCGATCCGATCGATCGTGTTGGCCCCGAACCGCATCGACGACATGACGGCGACCCTCATCGACGTGACTGCTCCGATCTTCATCGCCGAACGCGCCGTCATCTCGGCGGTCGCCGGCTTCGATCTTCATCGCGGCGTGATCGCCTCGGCCGCGCGTCCGCCGCTCGTGAGCCTCGACGAGGTGCTGTCGCGACCCACTCCACATGGTCGACCACACCGACTGGCGGTTCTCGAAGGTCTCAACGACCACGAGAACCTCGGGGCCATCGCCCGCTCGGCCCGAGCCTTCGAGATCGATGCCCTCGTTCTCGATCCGACCTGTGCCGACCCGTACTACCGACGGACCATTCGCGTGTCGATGGGCGAGATCCTGTTCCTGCCGATCGTGCGCTCGACGATTGCCGACGTGCTCGCGGCTGTTCGTCGCCACGGAGGATCATCGCTCGCACTCACACCCGACCGATCGGCCCCGAGTCTGACCGACATCCAACTTCCGAGTGACGGTCCACTCGCGCTCGTCCTCGGCAGCGAGGGTTTCGGACTCGATACGACCACCCTTGATGCATGTGATTCACGAGCGCGTATTCCGATCGCTCATGATGTCGATTCGCTCAACGTGGGTCACGCCGCCGCGGTGGCCTTCGCATTCACCCATCGTCCGGCGTGACACACTCCAGGTGATGAAACGGCTCGTCACGCGCTCGATTCTCGTCGCCATCGCGTTGCTGTCGCCGATTCACACAGGTAACGCTCACGCATCGATACCGCCCGGGCCGTCACCGTTGCGACTGGCCGACGACTCGCAATCGGACGCCGGGCTCTTCCATCTCATCGGTCCCGACGTTCCGGCCGGAGCCGATCACGTGCGCTACCGAAACGCGAACAAAGCGATCCAGGTGGGGTTGGTTCCGCACGAACCCGGGCCACTCGATCTGTGGCTCCGTGCACCCGCACCATTCGGCTCGACCATCACTCTCGTGGTCGATGCGATGGCGGGTGAAGACACCGTGGTCGAGTCACTCGGCACCATCACATTGCTCACCGGTAATCGTCTGCTTCCCCTGCCGAGCGAATCGGGCTCCGGACGACGCATGGTGGTCGACATCACCGCTCAACAGGTGTGGCTGGTCGAGTCGAGCGGTCGAGTGTCGTCCACGTTCCTCATGTCGGGCCGACGTCGTCCGACCGAATCGGGCTACGAGTTACGCGGCCGTTTCCGGGTGTACTCCAAGAGCGAGCGATTGTGGACTGCCGAAGGTGCATCGGGTCGCTTCATGGTGCGCTACCAACGAACGGTGTCGAGTGTGGGAACCCACGGCATTCCGAGTGTCCGCAATCAACTGGTTCAGGGCATCGACGACCTGGGTTGGCCGTTGTCGGATGGCTGCGCGCGGCTGGCGTTCAACGACGCGAAGCGCGTGTACGGATGGGCGGGTATCGGTACCACCGTGGTCGTGGTCGGACGCTGACCACGTACTCGCGTATCAACCGCCGTGGCGCGCCTTGTGCAGCTGACGAGCCTTCACCACGTCGAAGTAATCGGAGTCGAGGGTGATCAATCCGTCGCGCAGCGTGTGCAGTGTCCAACCCGGGAACGAGCCGTTCGGGACGTGACACGTCCACTGCGACCACGCGACGGTGTCTTCGCCGCCACAGTCGTCGAGTGTGAAGGTGACTCCCTCTTCGGGCATCTCGGTTTCCATACGACGCAGGTACGCACTCACCGCGGCGTGACCCTCGAACACTCCATACACCTGATCGGTGAACACCGAATCGGGCGCGAAGAGAGCGGCCAGTTCGCCGTAGCGCGCTGAGGTCTGGAGTTCCCAGAAGCGACGCACCACGTCGGCCGCCGGTCCACCCGCGTTCGTGCCCTTGTTCTCGGCAGCCGCGAAACCCAGATCGGGCGCGCGATCGGGACGAATGCGTCGGTACGCAGCCGAGTCGACGTAGTCGGCCGCGAAACACACCTTTCCGTCACGGAGTCGATACAGGCTCTGACCCTTGATCGGATGCTCGACCCCGTCGACCGGGACCACCATCTCCCAACGCGACCAACCGACGTGCGAGTCGGCCTTGGTCTCCCAGTTGGCGAAGTAGACACCCATCTTCGGGATGACCCGCTCCATCTCGCCCATGAAGTCGGCGATCGCCGCCTTGCCGCGCTGAGCGCCCGCGAATGGATCGCAGTACACCGCGTCTTCGGTGAACAATTCGACGAGCCGGGTGTACCTCTGATCATCCTCGACCGAACCGAACCGCTGGATGATGTCGTACGCCGTCGCCATGGGCGCACGGTACAGAGTGGAGACGATGGGACTCGAACCCACGACCCCCTGCTTGCAAAGCAGGTGCTCTAGCCAGCTGAGCTACGTCCCCGAAGGGCTTCCTCAGGTTAGCCGTCGACCCTGGTGACACACCTCCACTGACGATGGCTTCCAGCAACGGACCTACTGTTCATCACATGACGACTGGCCTGCCCGGTGGACGACCGCCCCGCCTGAAGTTCGGAACCTTCCTCGCCCCGCATCACCCGGTGGGAGAGAACCCGACCCTCCAGTTCCAGAGCGACATCGAGTTCGCGGCCCATCTCGACCATCTCGGCTTCGACGAGTTCTGGTGCGGCGAGCACCACTCGAGTGGTTGGGAGATGATCGCGTCACCCGAGATGTTCCTCGCCGCCGCCGGTCAACGCACGAACAACATCATGCTCGGTACCGGTGTGGTGTCGCTCCCGTATCACCACCCCTTCAACGTGGCGCAGCGCATCGTCCAACTCGATCACATGACCAAGGGTCGCGCCATGTTCGGCACCGGACCGGGAGCGCTTCCGAGCGACGCCTGGACGCTCGGCATCGACCCGCTCGTGCAGCGCGATCGCCAGGACGAGGCGATGGGTGTGATCTTGCGCCTCCTGCGCGGAGAGGACCGCTTCACTCACGAAAGCGACTGGTTCACCCTGCGCGACGCGCAGTTGCAGTTGCTTCCCGTGCAAGATCACATCCCGGTGGCCACGGCCTCCACGCTGTCGCCGTCGGGTATGCAGATGGCGGGCAAATACGGCTGCGGTGTTCTGTCGATCGCGTCGAACAGCACCGCGGGTCTGGCTGCACTGCCCACGCAGTGGTCGTTCGCCGAAGAGTCGGCGGCCAAGCATGGTCAGGTCGTCGACCGTCGTAACTGGCGAATTCTCATGAGTTGGCACATCGCCGAGACCCGCGAGCAGGCACGCAACGAAGCCGTCGACGGTCTGCAGCGTTGGCACAACGAGTACAACGTCTGGACTCTCGGCCGCCCCGGCGCGCAACACGTCGACGACAAGTGGGCACTACTCGACCAGACCGTGGGTGGTGGAGTCGCCGTCGTGGGCACCCCCGACGACCTCGTGAACGCCATTCGCAATCTCCAACAACTCACCGGAGGGTTCGGTGTGGTCCTCGGATTCGCCCACGACTGGGCCAACCGCGAGAACACACGGCGTTCGTGGGACATGGTCGCGCGATACGTGATGCCGGAGATCAATCGCACCACCGAGCGTCAGCGGGCGTCGATGAAGTTCCTCAACGACAACCAGGCAACGTTGATGGCGGGTGCAGGTGCGGCCGTGATGCAGAAGATCATGGCCGACGAGCGTGCATCGGCCGAGTTGGTGACGATGATGCAGCAGATGCAGTCGGGTCAGGACGACCGCTCGTCCACCTTCCGCCCCGGTGGCGGAGTGCGCGACGACCAGTTGCCCACATCAGCCGGCGAATGACCTGACCACGTCGATCACAGCGGGCGTAATCTGCGTCCGTGCACGTCGACGTGATGACCACCCCGCTACCGCTCGCTCAGATCGGCCCGTTCGCTCGACGCGTTCAGGAGGCGGGCTTTTCGGGCCTCCTGTTCACCGAGGGTGGTCGCACGGCCTATCTGAATGCCGCCGTCGCCTCTCAGGCCGCACCGGGGTTGTCGTTGTCCACCGGCGTCGCGGTGGCGTTTCCGCGTAGTCCGTTCGTCACGGCTGCCACCGCGTGGGAGTTGCAGGAGTCAACGGGTGGAAACTTCCGCCTCGGTCTCGGCACGCAAGTGAAGACACACATCGTCCGGCGCTACGGGATGACGTTCGATCGTCCCGGTCCGCGGCTGGCCGACTACGTGACTGCGGTAAAAGCCTGCTTCGCCGCGTTCCGGACCGGACGACTCGATCATCACGGCGAGTTCTACGACCTCGACTTCATCACACCGCAGTGGAGTCCGGGACCGATCACCGTGGACGATCCGAAGGTCGATGTCGCAGCAGTGAATCCGTGGATGCTCGAGATGGCCGGGCGCGTCGCCGATGGAGTGCACGTGCACCCGATCGGCGAGCCGGGCTATCTGCAACGGCACGTGGTTCCTCGAGTGGCGGCCGGGGTGAGCACCGCGGGACGGTCGGTCGACGACATCGCGATCATCGTCCCCGTCATGACGATCGTCGGCGACACCGAGGCCGAACGAGCCGCCGATCGTGATCTCGTTCGATCGAGCCTGAGCTTCTACGGAAGTACTCCCAATTACGCGTTCATCTGGGACGAGGCCGGGTTCGATGGAACCACCGCACGCATCCGCGAGAAGCAGAAGGCGGGTGACTTTGCGGGTATGGCTCAACAGATCTCCGACGATCACATCGCCACGTTCGCAACCGAGTCCACGTGGGACGGACTCGCCGATGCGTTGGTGGAGAAGTACGAAGGTCTCGCTACTCGAATCGTTCTTTACAACGCCTCACGCAACCCCGAACGGTTCGAACGACTCGGTGAGATCGCACGGCGCATCGCGTCACGTTGACGTCGTCCCGGCCCGGGTGAACACGGGTTGAACCACCGACGGGCTCCGCCCTTCGGCCAAACCCCCACCGGTAGCCTGCCCCCATGGCCGGCGAACTGATCTACGCATTCCGCATCATGCGGCTGCCGTTGCTCGACGCCGGCGGAGCCAGCATCGGCCGCGTCGACGACATCGTGGTCGTTCCCGGTCGGTCCGGATCGTCACCTCGGGTGGTGGGTTTCACCGCCACCAGCCAGCGTCGTCGCATCTTCGTCAACGCCGGCAAGGTGGCCGAGATCGGTGACGAAGGCGTCCGTCTGCGCTCGTGGGACATCGACCTCAACCCGTTCAAGCAGAAGAAGGGCGAACGTCTCCTCGGCCGCGATGTGATCGATCGGCGCATCAACGGCGAAACCGTGACCGATGTGGCCCTGCGTTGGCGCTCCGACTCCCGCTCTGGCGGCTACGACATCAGCCAGGTTCGATTGGCCAAGCGCACGGCGTTACGTCGTCGGCCGAGTCACCGCCTCGTCGAATGGACCGAGGTCGGACACCTCTTCGCCGCCACCACCGAGATGGCGGCCGAAGCAGCACGTCTGCACGACATGCACCCGACCGACGTGGCCAATGTCGTGCGATCGCTGCCACTGGCCCAGCGTCGCCAATTGGCCGACGCCATGGATGACGATCGCTTGGCTGATGTGCTCGAAGAGTTGCCCGAGGCCGAACAGGTCGGTCTGATTCAGGGTCTCGACATGGAACGCCTCATCGCCGTTCTCGACGAGATGGAAGTGGACGACTTGGCCGACTTGTTGGCCGAGTTGCCCGGCGATCAGCGAACCAAGATCCTCGAAGCGATGGACGATGAAGACGCCGACATGATGCGCCGTCTCCTCTCCTACGAAGAAGGAACCGCCGGTGGTCTGATGACCCCCGAGATCATCGTGCTCGGACCCACGTCCACCGTGGCCGAGGCCTTGGCCCAGGTGCGCGACCCCGAATGGCTCGTGTCGATCGCGGCTCAAGTGTTCGTGTGTCGTCCCCCGTACAAACCACCCACCGGGAAGTACCTCGGTGTGGTTCACTTTCAGCGACTCTTGCGCGAGCCCCCCAGCATGGAACTCGGCAAGTGCCTCGAAACCGAACCAACCATCACCCCCGACATCAGCGACCGCGAGGTCGCCGAGCGTCTGGCCTCGTACAACATGCTGTCGATCGGCGTGTGTGACGAAGCCGGTCGTCTGCTCGGAGCCATCACGGTCGACGACGTGCTCGACCGCACTCTGCCGACGGGCTGGCGACAGCGACGACGACAAGAAACGCCCAGCCGCATCGGCTGACGCACGACACCACATGTAACGAACACACCGAAGGAAAGGAGGCGCCATGAAGAATCGAGCACGACTCGCCGTTCCACGTCAGCGCCGCCGCCTCGGGTATCACTACGACCCGGATGCCTTTGGTCAGTTCTCCGAGTCGATCGCACGCACTCTTGGTACCGCGCGTTTCCTCGTGTGGCAGTCGGGCGTCATCGCGGTTTGGGTCGCGTACAACCTCGTCGTTCCCGAGGACTGGCGCTTCGACCCGTGGGGCCGTGGACTCGTGCTGCTCACTCTTCTCTTGTCGCTTCAAGCGTCGTACGCGGCACCGTTGATCCTCCTCGCGCAGAATCGCCAAGAAGCCCGCGATCGCGCCCAGACCGAACTCGATCGCAAAGTGGCCGAACGCACTCAGGCCGACACCGAGTTCCTCGCCCGCGAAATCGCCAGTGTTCGCATGTCGCTCACCGACGTGGCCACCACTCAAGACGTGCGCGATCTCGTCGACCTCGACGAGCTGCGCCAGAAGGTCGACTACTTGACCGAGGTCGTCGAGAAGTTGGC
>CAZELU010000034.1:16613-21068 GCA_964513215.1 uncultured Bifidobacterium sp. | reverse complement strand
CCTGACCTTCGAAGGAGATCCATGATTCCCGATCACTCGCACAAGACACTCGCCGAGTTGCTCGATCTCTCGGGACGGCGAGCGGTCGTCACCGGAGGCGCCAAGGGAATCGGCGCGCAGACGGCCTACCGACTCGCCGAAGCCGGAGCCGACGTGGTGATTGCCGATCTCGATCTGTCGGCCGCCACCGCAACCGCGACCGACATCGCCAACGCGACCGGACGAACAACGGTGGCCGCGTTCATCGACGTCGGCGACACCGCATCCATCGTCGCGGCCGCCGACGTGGCCGTGAGCCGACTCGGCGGCATCGACATCTGGGTCAACAACGCCGGCATCTACCCCACCACCGGCCCGGCCATCGAGGCAACCGACGAGTTCATCGACCGCATGCTCTCCATCAACGTGCGAGGCAGTTTCGCCGGGGCGCGAGAGGCGGCCAAGCGCATGCAATCCGGCACAACGAAGGGTGGCGTGATCGTCAACCTGGCCTCGATCGCCGGTTTGAGCGCCACGCCCGGCATCAGTGCGTACGTGATGTCGAAGCACGCCGTGATCGGCATGACCAAGGTGCTGTCGCGCGAGTTCGCACCACTCGACATCCGCGTCGTCGCCGTCGCCCCGGGTCCGATCGACACACCCGGTGTGCAGGATCAATTGGCTCCGCTGAAGGCGGCTGGCGTCGACGTGGGCGCCATGTTGTCGAAGACACCACTCGGACGCGGCGGAGTGCCCGACGACATCGCACGCGCCATCGTGTTCCTCGCATCCGATCTGGCCGCCTGGGTCAACGCCGAGACCTTGGTCGTGGACGCCGGATCACTCGCCCGCTAATGACACCCGAACTCGTCGCCCGGCTCACCGAGCAGATGCGCTACGAGTTCGCGCGCACCGCACCGCCCGACGGATTCCCGAAGTTTCCCGACATTCCCGTCGAGCGCTTCACGAGCGACGAATTCTGGGATCTCGAGCGCGAACACCTGTGGCCCAAGGTGTGGGTGATCGCCGGACGCGTGGACGACGTGCCCCATGTCGGCGACTTCATCACGTTCGACGACCTCGGACCGCCCATGATCCTGGTTCGCGGCCGCGACCAACAGGTTCGCGCGTTCTACAACACGTGCCAGCACCGCGGCGCTCCGGTGGTGCGCGAATCGAAGGGCACGTCGAAGTTGTTGCGCTGCCAGTACCACTCGTGGTCGTACGACATCGACAGCGGTCGTCTCGTCTCGGTTCCCGACGAACGCGATTTCGTCGGCCTCGACAAGGATCAACGCTGTCTGGCCACGATCCGCTGCGAGGTGTGGGACGGCTGGATCTTCGTCAACCAGGACCCCGATGCGATGTCGCTCAGCGAGTGGCTCGGTCCGATTGCAGGCGAACTCGCCGAGTTGCAAGGACCCCGCCTGCGCACGGTGGCGCGCGAGAGCGAAGTGGTGCCGTGCAACTGGAAGGTGACGGCCGAAGCGTTCCTCGAGGTGTACCACTTCAAGCACATCCACTCACGCGGCGGCGACAGCCTGCTCGACAACCGTGGTGCGGTCATGTCGCTGTTGCCCAACGGCAACTCGCGAATGATCACGCCGTACTCGAAGACCACCTATTCGCTCCTCGGAATGAAGGACTTCGACGACTACCAGCACATCGTGTTGCCCGGATTCGAAGACATCGACACGGTGAACGACATGGTTCGCTGCACGAGTTCGGCCTACTCCGTGTTCCCCAACCTCATCACGCCCATCGCGGCCTACGGATTTCCGTTCATCACCTTCTGGCCCATCGACAAGCGCACCACGCGCATCGACTGGACGCACTACGCACCGATCGACTTCGAACCGGCCGACGGACTGCCCGAACACTGGAAAGGCCGCTTGGCCAACTTCGCGCAGATCATGGCCGAAGACTTCTGGAACATGGCCCCGATGCAGAAGTCGCTCGAATCGCCGGCCATGCGTGGCGTCCCGATCAACTACCAAGAGCGGCGCATCTGGCACTTCCACGAACAACTCGACTCAATGATCGGACGCGAGCGAATTCCGACCGAACTCCAAGTGGCCCAACTCATCGGGCCGTACATCGAGCGCTGACGCGGCTCGAGGGGCGGCGTCAGCCGCGGGCCACCGCCGGGTTGCCATCGGTCCACATGATCACGAGTTCGCGGCGGGCGATCTTCCAGCCGGCCGCCTTGCGGACGAGTTGATCTTCGTATCGGCCGGCCACGATGAAGTTGGGGCCACCTTGGGCCGAACGCCTCACGTGCTGCGCCTGCAGGTAACAACGACTCGATGCGTGATCACCTTCGATCACGATCTGATGATTGGAAATGATGTGCTGACTCTCGTCGAGATGCGACAGAGCGCGCCGCACACGATCCTTGATCGCTCCGACACCGACGAGTTCTTCGGTGAGGAACGCGGTGGCGTCGGGCAGGAACACGTGATCGAGATCGTCCCAGTTCTTGGAGTCGAGGGCCCACGTGTACCGCACCGTCAGATCGACGATCGCCGCGCGGTCGACGAGCAGACGTGACGGCTCGACGTCTTCGACCGACTGCGCACCGAACCGAACCGGATCTCTCCCCATGTGCGCCACGGTAGTCGGCGTCTGGCAGGCTTCGAACGTGAGTCCGCTGACGCGACCGGTACAAATCGCCTACGCCGTCGACCCGTCACGCGATCTCGACGACGTGGCCGCCGAGTTCAGGGCATCCACCGGGGCCGGCCCATTCGTGGTGGCACGCAACATTCCGCTCACCTCGTGCACCATCTGCGGTCGACCCGGAGCATTCGAACATTCGTCTGCTTACGGCTGGTGGGGTGAGTTGATGGTCGAGCTCGTGCAGGAGCACACACCATCCGTCATCGGCCGAACATCCGGACTCCACCACATGGCGTTCATGGTGCCCGATCTCGAGCAGGCCATCGCCTGGTGTGCACGGCAGAAGTGGCCGACTCTGCTCGACGCCAACACCAGTACCGGTCAGCGCTTCGTGTTCGCCGACGCACGTGAGACGCTCGGCCACTTGGTGGAGATGTACGAACCTTCGGAACGACTCCTCGGGTTCTACGAGCACGTTCGCCAGTTGGCGACCGCCTGAGTCAGTTCATCACCGAGTCGTCGATCCAGCTGCCGTGGAACCCGAAGGGCACGCGCTGCGGGAGATGCACGCGAGCCACCGGTGGCTTCGACAGATCGCTGGCGTCGAGGATCACGAGGTCGCTCGAATCGGTGGCGTCGTCGTAGACGAAACCCATGGCCCAGCCCTCGTCCTCACCCGACGCTGACGTCTCCTGCACGAAGACGAACTCACCCGGGTGAGCCGACGGACCGAGGTCGTGAATGGTCTTGGATCCGTTCGACATGTCGTAACGCGCCACCACGCCGGGCGCATCCATACCGCCCATCGCCTTCGGGCGAGTACCCGAGACCCAGCCGTAGCGGTGCTTCAGGCCCACCACACGGTCATCGACGCGCGGGAACGCGTGGGCCCAGTCGTCCATCTGCGTCTCCTTGACGGCACCGGTCTTCATGTTGAACGACCAGCGGTACATGTAGCACGGCTCGAAGTTCTCCATGGACCCACGCCACATCGACGCGTGACGGCCCACGTCGCAGATCACTTCGTCGCCGTCGACGTAGGCGTTGAGCGGATGGAACACGTAGCACGGATCGATCTCGAACCACTTCACATCGGCGTCGGAGCCCATGCGCGGGAGGATTCCGATGCGTGCGCCGTAGTCGTCGTCCCAGCCGATGGGCGGCAGACCCTTGGCCATGTTGTCCATGTTGAACACGACTGGCAGGTCCATGAAGATCGCGTGATCGCGCGTGATCATGAAGTCGTGCATCATCGTGCCCTTCGGCGTGGTGATGGGTGCGGTGTGCACCAGATCACCCTTGGCATCGAGCACGTGATACGTGACGTACGGTGCCATCGCGCCGTAGCCGAAGAAGTGCAACTCGTTGGTCTCGGGGCACAACTTGGGGTGCGCGGTGAAGGCGGTCTTCAACTTGCCGCCGAAGTCGTCGCAACCCATGGTCTCGAGTTCGGGCGAGAGTTCCCACGGAAGGTGGCCCTCTTCGAGCGCCCAGATGCGGCCGGCGTGCGCGAGCACGTGCGTGTTGGCGGCACTGGCCGTGGGGTCGAAGATGCAATCGGCGTCCATCGCGTCGAGACCCTTCTCGAGCTTCGGAGTGCGCACGTAGCGATTGCGATACCACTGCGCCTTGCCGCCTTCGAGGCGAACACCGTGCACCATGCCGTCACCGAAGAACCAGTGGCCAGCCGTGCCGCTCTTCGGGTTCGACCCGTTGCGCACGTACAGACCCGACAAAGCCTTCGGAATCGTTCCGGTCACCTTCAAGTTGGTGTCGGTGACTTCGTCGAACACCGGTGCGTAATTGCCGTTCAGGAACCAGGGCTTCTTCTCGTCGAGGATGTCGGTCATGGTCTCT
>CAZELU010000034.1:5963-16513 GCA_964513215.1 uncultured Bifidobacterium sp. | reverse complement strand
TCGCCCACCAGGGAGCGACCTGGGCGGCGAATCGTTTGGCGTACAGACGTGTCAATTCATCGGCTGCCTGCGACAGATCTTGAGCCTCGGTGCGAGGAAGGGGCGCCGCGCCGTCGACGGGGTCGAGCCATTCGAGTTTGAGGCCGGCCAGCACCGAGCCCAACTGGGGTGAGGCCGCTTCGTGGTGATCGCTCGTCTGATGGGCGATGAAGGACGCGAAGTCACGGAACGCCAGCAACGTGTAGTAGGTGCTCGGTTCGCTCCCCCGCCAGTACTCGTAGCGAATGAGTCCCTCTTCACCGGCATGACTGGCCGCGTACAGATCGCGCGAGATGGCTTCGAACGCCGCCTCCGAGCCGGGCTTCACGGTGATATGGGCCAGGATCGTCGCCACGAGCGCACCGTAACAAACTCAGCCAACGAGGCGTTCGCTGAGCGCCCAGAGGGCTTCGGCCTTGGCCGGATCGACCGCGCGGGCCGCGACCCCGCGGCCATCCACCGTCGTCACGTCGTCGGCGAGCACCGGAGACACGTCGCAGTCCTCGCAGTACATCCCGCCTCGTCCGTCGAGGAAGGGCGAGGTGAGGGCCCACACCTGGGTGGCCGCACCCTGCGGAATCGACTTCCACGAGAACGACGAGCCGCCGCCTTCCATGCGCGACATGAGTGTCTTGATCACCTCGGGCGTCATGTAGCGGCCGAGTTCGGTGTGGATACCACCAGGGTGGATGGCGATTCCCCGGACGCCCCGGTCCTTCCACCGACGGTCGAGTTCGACCGCGTGCAGAACGTTGGCCGACTTGGCCGCTCCGTACGCAAGAAACGGTTCGTACGGACGGCGTTCGAAGTTGAGATCGTCGAGATCGATGTCGCCCATGCGGTGGCCGGCCGAACTCACGCACACCACGCGCGCGGGCGCCGACGCCGCGAGCATCGGCAACAACTCACGCACCAGCAGGAAGTGCCCGAGATGATCAACTGCGAATTGGCTCTCGAACCCATCGACCGACAGTGCGAACGGCGTGGCCATGATGCCGGCGTTGGCCACCACACCATGAAGGGGGCCGCCGGCGGCGACGAAACCGCGCATCGCCGAGCGAACCGAGTCGAGCGAGCCGAGATCGACATCGAGGATCTCGAGGCGAGCGTTCGGATGGGCCGAGCGAATGCCGTCGGCTGCCGTCTCGTTCTTGCCGCGATCGCGCGCGGCCATCACGACCGTCGCGCCGTGAGCGGCCAGCGCACGAGTGGTTTCGAGGCCGAGGCCTCCCGACGATCCGGTGACGAGGTACCGCCGGCCCGAGAGATCGAGCCCATTCAGAACGTCGTCGGTCGAACTGGTCGCATCGAAACCGCTGCCCCGTCGATCGTCGTACGCGAAGTCGTTGTTTGTCATCCGAGCGGCCCTCCTGCGAACCATCGATCGAACATCGGCCTGATCGCACTCCACACCAATTCGACGATCAGACCTGATGGCGGTTGCACGTAGGTGAAGGCACCGAACCCCTTGGCCGGTTCGGCCTGAGCCATGAGCAACGTCCAACCGGCATCGACCATCGCTTGAGTGTCGGCCCGAACGTCGTCCGACCACACACCGACGTGGTGCGCACCGGGCGACACCCGACCGTCCCAGATGGAACCGGGCGCACCTTCGAGCAGTTCGAGGTGCATGGGATCTTCGGCCGAATAGGTGAACTTGAGCGGAATCGTGATGGAACCGGTGTCGGGCGTCCACACCGACTGTTCGCGCTCCTGCAACGAGCACCAGGTGACACCCAGGGACTCGCCCATCTCGTCCATCGCGGATTCGATGTCGGGCACACGGATACCGAGGTGGTACGCGCGCCCGAAGTCGATCATGGTCAGATGCGCCTCTGCTGGCCTTCCCAGTAGGGCGCGCGCAGTGGCGCCTTCTGGATCTTGCCGGTACCGGTGCGCGGGATGACGTCGATGAAGTCGACCGAACGCGGCGACTTGTATCCGGCCAGCAGTTTGCGGCAGTGCGCGATGAGATCGCTGGCCAATTGATCGGATGCGGCGTGGCCCTCGGCCACTTGCACGACCGCCTTCACGCTCTCACCGAACTCTTCGTCGGGAACGCCGATCACGGCGACGTCCTCGACGGCTGGGTGCGACGCGAGAACACCTTCGATCTCGGCCGGATAGATGTTCACACCACCCGAGATGATCATGTCGATCTTGCGGTCGGACAACCACAAGTACCCGTCGGCGTCGATGTAGCCGACATCACCGGTGGTGAACACGCCGGGCTCGAGGTGAGCAGCCTTCGTCTTGGCTTCGTCGTTGTGGTACGTGAAGTCGGTGCCCATCTTGTTGCGGAAGTAGAGGGTGCCCTCGCTTCCCTGGGCCACTCGCTGGCCGGCGTCGTCGACCACGATCACTTCGACGGTCTCGAGCGGCTTGCCGACGCTGCCGCCCTTCTGCAACCACTCGTCGGCCGGGATCACCGAGATGATCGAACCCTCGGTCGATCCGTAGTACTCGGTGACCTTGGGTCCCCACCATTCGATGAGTCCGCGCTTCACGGCCGGTGGACACGGTGCGGCACCGTGCCACGCCACAGCCAACGACGCGCCGGAGAACGACTTCTTCTGCTCGTCAGTCAGATCGAGCAGGCGCTTCATCTGCGTCGGTACGAGGTGCACATTGGTGCACTGATGACGATCGATCAACTCGATGGCACCAGCGGAGTCGTACTTGTGCTGCATCACGACCGACGAACCGTTGATCATCGGCAAGAAGGAAAAGGCCCACTGGGCCGAGTGGTAGAAGGGCCCGCACAACAAAGTGCGACCCGGGCTCGGAACGAAGTTCGTGAAGCCGGCCGCGACCAACTTCATGATGTCGGGAGTGACGGCGAGCCCGCCCGACAACGCGCCGCGTACACCCTTCGGACGTCCGGTCGTGCCCGACGTGTAGAACATCGGACCACCGAGCGCCTGATCGGCCGGTTCGGACGGATCGCCACCGGCGACCACCGTTTCGAACTCGACGAAACGAGCATCGGTGCGCACCGCAGACGACGCGTTCGTACCCACGCCCACGACGATCTGCACACCGTTGGCGCGCTCGTCGCGCAGTGCTTCGGCCACGGCCGATCCGAAACGCTCGTCGACCACCACCGCCTTGGCATTGGCATCGGTGAAGACGTAGGCCAACTCGTCGGCGACCCAGTGCCAGTTGACCGGAACGTAGGTCCAGCCGCCGTGTGCACAGGCCATGGCGATCTCGAACCACTCGCACTGGTTGCCCGCGATCACCGCGATCGTGTCGCCCGCGGTCAGACCGCGATCGCGCAGACCGTTGACGAGACGGTTGACTCGCTCGTCGAATTCGGCCCACGACACGGTGCGACGCTCGTCGACGAGCGCCATCTCGCCGCCACGCGACGACGCGGAATCACGCGTGAGCGTCGCCATGTCAGCGCGAGAGGATGGTGACGCCCGAGATACCCGGCGCCCCGTAGACGTGGGTGTAGGCGACCTTCGGGTTGTTCGGAACCTGTCGAGCACCGGCGTCGCCGCGCAGCTGCAACACGTTCTCGTAGACCTGTCGCAGACCCGACGCTCCGATGGGCTCGCCGTTGGCCAGGCAACCGCCGTCGGTGTTCACCGGGAACTTGCCACCGATCTCGGTTTCGCCGGCTTGGATCATCCACTCCTGCTCACCGTGCTCGCAGAAGCCGTTCTCGGCCATGTGCATCACTTCGGCGCCGGCCTCGGTGTCCTGCAACTGAGCCAGGTCGATGTCGTCGGGTCCGATACCGGCCATCTCGAACGCGGCCTTCGACGCGTCGACCGTGGGCCCGGCGTTGTGCTCGAGAGCGATGGAGGGCGCGAGCACTTCGAACGATCCGAAGCGACGGCTACGCACCGCGGCCGCGCGCAAGTACACGGGCTTGTCGGTATAGAGGTGCGCCTTGTCGGCGCGGCACAAGATGAGGGCCACGCCGCCTTCGCCCGGGTTGCAGAACATGTACTGCGTGAGCGGATACGAGAGCATGGGCGAGTTGGCCACTTCTTCTTCCGAGATCGGCTTGCGACGCCAGGCCATCGGATTGAGAGAGCCGTTGCGGAACGCCTTCGACGACACCTTGGCCAGAGTGGACGGCGTGATGCCGTACTCGTGCATGTAGCGATTGATCTTCATGCCGAAGAACTGAGTGGTGAGGGCCAGACCCGATGCCCCGTACCAATCGCCCAGACCAGAGCCCTTGGTGTTGACGCGGAAGGCTCCGCGCTCGTGCTTGTCGAAGCCGATTGCGATACCCAGATCGAAAACTCCGGAGCGAATGGTGTTGTAGGCCGAGAACAGGGCCGAACCACCGGTGGCACAACCATTGGCCACGTTGATGAACTGGAGTCCGGTGAGACCGAGCAGCGACACCATCGTGTCGGCGGCACCGGCGGCCATCGAGCCGCCGAACGCGAACTGCATGTCTTCCCAACTGAGTCCGGCATCGGCGCAGGCACGGCGAACCGCGATCACACCCTGGTCCATACCCGACACACCCTCGGTGCGTCCGAACTCGTGCATACCGATGCCGACGATGGCGACTTCCGTGGTCATGTTCCTACCTCGTCCTCTCAGGCCACCGGCGCGAACGCGAAGGTGACGACTTCATTGCCGTTTTCGTCGGTGCAGAGCGGGATGATCACCATCTCCATCTCCATACCGATCTTCAACTTCTCGGGATCGGCCTCGGTGAGGCGGGTCTCGATCTTCAATTCGCCAGGCAGTTCGACGTAACCCACGCCGAAGGCCTTGAAGGTCTTGGGGTCGGCGTCACCGGCGTAAGGCGGAGCCTTGGGCGGAAAGCCCTGCACCGTCCAGGTCCAGAGCGTTCCACGCCGACCGAGCTCGACGGTCTCGGTTGCATCGCCGGTGCACTTCGGACAACCCGACTGCACCGGGAACATGTGGTTGCCACACTTCACGCAACGACTGCCGATGAGAGCCGGCTTCTCCGACGGCCAGGTGAACACACCTTCTGTTACAGGAACTCGTGCCATCTTCTCCCCCAGGCGAGTCGACGCGGCTGACTGCCAACCGAGGCCGAGACTAGCCACTACCGTTCGGCCATGGTCAGTCCAGCCTCCGTCAACGGCCCCCTCGATCCGGTGGCGGCGATCGCCGCCGAGCGCGCCATCCGGCGCTGCCTCCTCGACTACTGCCGAGGCATCGATCGGTGCGACGCCGATCTGGTGGCATCGGTGTACCACCCGGACGGAACCGACGACCACGGGTCGTTCAAGGGTCTCGGGGTCGACTTCGCGCGCATGGCCACGACCGTGTTGCGCCGACACGCGGTGGCCACCACCCACTTCCTGGGAAATGCCTTCATCGACTTCACGTCGGCCACCACCGCCGAGGTCGAATCGCAAGTGCTCGCATGGCATCGCGTGCGCAACGAGGATGGCTCTGAATTTCTCGAGCAGTTCGGCGGCCGCTACTTCGATCACTTCGAGTGCCGCGACGGCGACTGGCGCATCGCGCACCGGGCCCTCACCCACGATTGGGACCTCAAGGAAACGATCGACCCGGCGTTTCCGCCGGGCCGATTCACGCCGTCACCCCGATCCGAGGCTCCGCGATCCTGACTCGTCAGGCTTCGGGCATCGGATAGTGGATGCCCGGGATTCCGGGGGCCAACGCCTGATACCAATCGGGACGCGGCTGAATTCCGGGGTAACCCTTGCCGACCTTCGGCGCGGTGTCGGCGTTCCACTCCTGATGGATCGGCGGGATCTGGTAGTAGCCGTTACCTGCGTTGGTTCCGCCGTCCACCAACAAGTCGTGACCCGTGATGTAACTCGCGGCGTCGGATGCCAGGAACATCACCGGTCCGACGATCTCGTGCAGTTCACCGATGCGACGCATCGGCGTGCGGCTGGCGATCCACTTGTCCATTCCCAACGTTTCGAGGGCCGGACGAACCATCTCGGTCATGATGAACCCGGGCGACACCGAGTTCACGCGCACACCGCGATCGGCCCATTCGCAACCGACTTGCATCGTCACGTTGCGTAGACCGCCCTTGGCGGCGGCGTACGCGATGATGTTCGACTCGTTGGCACCGCTGCCCATGATCGAGCAGATGTTCACGATCGAACCCGACTGGCGTTCGAGCATGTGCTTGCCGACTTCGCGCAAGTACATGAACGCGCCGGTGAGGTCGATGGAGAGAATCCAGTTCCAGGTGGCGGTGTCGTACTGCTCGGCCGACAACCCTCGCAGATCGCTCACGCCGGCGTTGTTGATGAGCACGTCGATCTTGCCGTGCTCCTTGATGCCGGTCTGAACCACGCGCACGACGTCTTCCTCGATGGCCACGTCACCGGTCGCAACAGTGACCTTCGAGCCGAGCTTCCGGCAACGCTCGGCCACGGCCTCGAGCATGTCCTTCGAACGCGCGGTGAGAACGAGATCGGCGCCCTCTTTGGCGAAACCCTCGGCGAAACCTTCGCCGAGTCCGTACGAGGCGCCCGTGATGAGAACCGTCTTTCCGCTGAACTGACCCATGGTGATCGTCCTTTCCGGCGCCCGTGCGCCGCTGCGCCACAGTAGAGCCGCTACTCCCCCAACGACCGAACGGGAAGGTCCATGTGGACGATTCCGGCGAGGTATCGATCGAGTTGCCCCTCGAACGGGGCGGCCCGCATCTCGTCGAGGGTCCTCCGACTTCCGAGCAGACGCAGGCACTCGAACGCCGACGTGCGCAACGTGAGATCGGGTTCACCGTCGCCCACCACCGTCTCGTCGCCGTCGATCACGGCCCGAAATGCGCCGAGGCCGCTCTTGGCCAGATCCATCTTCACCAGACGCAGGCCGAGCCGAGCGGCCAGTCGAACTCCCTCGGAGTCGCGATCACCGGGGCGACCGACAGCGGTGCGCAGATCGTGTTCGTGCACGACAGTGTCGTACGTGAGGCCCCACAAACCTTTGGGTGACGACGCGATCATGTCCTCGAAACGCGGCGCCTTGTCGTGCCATTCGTCGACGACGCTCGACAACGACCGCTCGCGCCGTTCGGCCACCTGTCGATCGACCCACGATTGCGAGTCACCTTGGGGCGGATTTCCGCTCGCGAGATCAGCCGCGATTCCGGTGACGTGGGAGAACAAGTCGCGAACGTTCCAGTCGGGGCAGGCCTGAACGACTCGCTGTGCATCGTCGTCGGTCAACGATGCCGCGACCTGCTCCATGCGAAGACGCGACGCCCGGTACTGATCGCGCAGTTCCTCTCCCGAAACGATCATCACGCCACCTTTCCCATCACTGTTCTCATTCCTGTCGCGCATCGCGCCACGTGCTCACCCGCGTTCTCCCAACCCCACGCCGAAGGAGTCTCCACCGACCACGGCACCGACGCGCCGATGCGTCGCAACGTGTCGATGAGTCCGGTGAGATCGAACTCACCCTCTCCGGGTGCGACCCGATTGGCCAGACAGTCGGTGTAGTAGTCGTCGTGCTGAGGCACGCGTGTGCCGTCGTTCATCTGAACACCGGTCACGAGTTCACCGGGCAATCGACCGATGGCGGCCAGATCGTTGGCGCCCCGTTGGTGATGCCACGAGTCGACGCAGATGCCGCCGTTCGGTCGCCCGGCTCCTTCGACGATGCGACGCGCGTCGTCGACCGAATAGATGTCGGTGAACGGCAAGAACTCGAGGCCGAGTACCAGTCCGTGATCGGCGGCTCGATCACACAGAGCGCCGAACGCTCGTGTCCCCGCTTCGACGTCACCGGCCGGTCCGATCACTTGCATGTACCGACAGCCGAAGTGGTCGGCCATGCGAAACGCCGCCTCCTCGAACATCGCGGCTCGCTCACCACCCACGCCATCACGGCCGAGACCGGTCACGACTTCGATCTCGGCCAGGCACAGACCGTGTTCGCTCAACAGGTCGGCCAACCCGTGCGGGGCGAATCCCTCTTTCTCGAGAGCGAGGTACTGCCCCACGAAGAGTCCGATACCGGCGAAGCCGTTCGCGGCAGCCAGACGGACGCGCTCGTCGATCGGATGCATCGGCGCCAACGTGAAATGGCTCAGGATCAACTGCTCGGGAGCCATGGTGCGCGGATTAGGTTGAGCCACGTCGCCAGTGTCGCACGACAGCGACCCGGCCAATGCACAGGGGGCTCACATGGCAAGCGGACGACTCGACGGCAAGGTGGCCGTCATCACCGGCGGATCCAGCGGTATCGGAGAGGGAACGGTTCGCCGTTTCGTCGAGGAAGGCGCTCGGGTCGTGATCGCCGATATCCAGGACGAGCCCGGCCAAGCCCTGGCGGGGTCGTTGGGTTCGGTCGCGACGTTCGTGCACACCGACGTGACCAACGAGGACCACGTGGCGCGCGCGGTCGACACCGCGGTGTCGACGTTCGGACGCCTCGACGTGATGTTCAACAACGCCGGCATCGTGGGCGCGGTGGGACGGATCTCCGAGACTCCGGCCGATCAGTGGGACCGCACCGTCGCCATCCTGCTACGCGGTGTGTTCCTCGGCATGAAGCACGCAACACGCGTGATGATCCCGCAGAACTCGGGGGCCGTGATCTCCACCTCGAGCACCGCCGGCATCCTCGGTGGGCTCGGACCTCACTGCTACACCGCCTGCAAACACGCGGTGATCGGCCTCACCAAGTCGGTCGCTTCCGAAGTCGCCCAGCACGGTATTCGCGTCAATGCGATCTCACCCGGCAACACCGTGACCGCCATGACATCGGCTGTCATGACCGGTGATCACACACAGATCGAGACCGCCACCAAGCACATCGCCGCGTCATCGATGCTCGGGATCCCGGGGCTGCCCATCGACATCGCCAACGCCGCCGTGTATCTCGCCAGCGACGAATCTCGCTACGTCACCGCTCACACCTTGGTGGTGGACGCCGGACAGACCACGATCGGCGGCAACGGCCGCTTCCACCAACAAGACGCTCAACTCTTCCGCGAAGCCGGAATTCGCGAGCGCTCCTAGAGACGCGGGTCGACCAACACCTTCGTCTGCGCCGACGATCCGCTGGCCAGGTCGGCCAGCGCCGCGTCGAGGTCGGACAAACCGATCGTCGACGAGTGCAGCGGCTCGGTACGGAAGCGACCATCGGCGATCATGCCCATGGCCATGTCGAACTCTTCGTTGGTGTAGGCGAGAGCCGACGTGACGGCGATCTCCTTGATGAGCCAGGTGGCCGGAACGATCGACGCGTTCTCGTCGGCCAGACCGATGAGGCACATCGCTCCGCCCCGACGCGCCAAGTCGACGGCTGACTGCACCGCGAACGGTCGGCCCACGCACTCGTAGACGATGTCGGCACCCAGGCCGTGGGTGAGTTCCTTCACCAGTGCGTCGGCCGGTTGACCGGGCTCGACCGCGTGATGCGCACCGAGTTCGAGGGCGAGCGAACGACGCTGCGCGTTCGGCTCGATCACGACCACCACACCGGCACCAGCCGCTCGAACCCATTGCATCGTGCCCAGACCGATCGGACCCGCACCTTGCACCACCGCCACGTCGCCGAGTCGAAGTCCGCTCTTGCGCACGGCGTGGAACGCCACCGTGGTGGGCTCGACCTGCGCGGCCTGTTCGTCGGACAACGCCGGATTGGTGTGCACCACTCGCTCGGCCGCCACCGCGATACGCGAAGCGAAACCACCGTGCGGCGGCGCCAACGGATCACGTCCGAGGGCCGACATGAACGACACGAGACACCGATCGGCTTGGCCGGCGCGACAGGCCGGACACTTTCCGCACGACGGCGCGATGGCAACGACCACGCGATCGCCTTCGCTGAGGTTCTTCACGTCGCGACCCACCGCCGACACCGTGCCGGCCCATTCGTGCCCGCAGATCGCCGGGTTGTACGGCTGACCCGACTGGTACGCATGAATGTCGGTTCCGCAGATTCCGCACAGCGCGATGTCGACCACGACGCCCTTGTCGGCCGGGACCGGATCGGGGAACTCGACCATCTCGACTCGGTTCCGACCGGTGATCAGTGCTGCGAACATGTCTCCCCCTCGATCGGAGTCTCACAGTAGGCGAACGATGACCTAGGGTTCGCCCCGACACACCTCACGGCGTTCAGCACGACCGACCGTTCAATCCGACCAACAGGGGAACTCATGGCACTCATCGCGATCGAAGCGGCCATCCGCATCAACGACCCAGCGCAGCGCGACGCCGCCGTCGCCGCATCCATTCCGTTCCAGAAGGGCACCCGCGACGACGAGCCGGGTTGCCTCGTGTACTGCTTCGCCGCCGACCCGGTCGAGCCCGATCTGATCCAGGTGTACGAACTCTGGGAAGACGAAGCGACCCTGGCCGCGCACTTCGACCACCCGAACTATCACGGCATGCGTGACCTGCTCGGCAAGTTCGGGCTGAAGTCGGCCGTGAGCCGCAAACTGCGCATCGACAAGACCGCGCCGGTGTACGGCCCCGACTTCAAGGCCACCGCGTCGTTCGACTGACCGCGCGGTCAGGCCCGGGCGCGCTCGCGCACGATCAGGACTGGGCGCGCTC
>CAZELU010000034.1:0-5863 GCA_964513215.1 uncultured Bifidobacterium sp. | reverse complement strand
TGACCGCGCGGTCAGGCCCGGGCGCGCTCGCGCACGATCAGGACTGGGCGCGCTCACGCGCCCAGCGATAATCGGCCTTGCCCGACGGGCTGCGGTACACCTGATCGACCAACACCACGCGTCGCGGCGCTTTGTAATCGGCGATGCGCGTCTTCACGTGCGCGATGAGGTCGGATTCCGACAACGCGTTTCCGTCGCTCGACACCACGGCAACAACGGTCTCGCCGTACCGCTGATCGGGCACGCCCACCACCACACAATCCACGACATTCGGGTGCGATCGCACCGCGACTTCGACTTCTTCGGGGTACACCTTCTCGCCACCGGTGTTGATGCACACCGAACCGCGGCCGAGTAGGTGCACCGTGCCGTCGGCGTCGATACGCGCGTAGTCACCGGGCACCGTGTAGCGCACACCATCGATCATCCGGAAGGTGCGGGTGGTTCGCTCGGCGTCGCCGTAGTAGCCGTCGGGCATCGGTCCGGCCGCGGCCAACACACCGGCGCGATCGGAACCGAACGGGATCTTCTCCCACGTCTGATCGTCGAACAGCGCAGTGGCCGGAGTGGCCATGAACTTGGCGGTGGCCAGCGGATCCTGACCGGGCATCGTCATCGCCACCGCGAACGGCCCACCTTCCGACGCACCGATCATGTCGAGAACGACCGCGCCGGTGGCGCGCTGCATGAGCGCCGACTTCATCTCACTCGACAACGTGGCGCCGGTGGACACGATGCGGGCGAGTGACGACAGGTCGTAGGGCTGACCGGCCGACTCGGCACGTTCGATCTCGGCCACGATCGGACGAGCGAAAGCGTCACCGACGATCGACACCTGAGTGACCCGTTCGCGCTGCACGAGCCGCAACAACTCGGCCGGGTCGAAACGACGACCGGCCAGCAACACGACCGTGCCACCGAGAACGAAGGTGGAGAACGCGAGGAACATCGCGGTGCCGTGCATGAGCGGTGGTGCGGTCATGTTGACCGGTCCTCGTCCAGCCGACTGCAACTCGACTGCGACGCGCGCGACATCGTCGACGTTCTCGGGAAGAGGTAGGCCGAGCGATGCGTAACCGGTGAAGGCCAGCGCTCCGAACAAGCCGGTATGGCTCCACACGACACCTTTGGGCAGCCCGGTCGTGCCACCGGTGTAGAGCAGGAGCGAATCGCTGCCGGCGCGCGCGATCGGTGCCATGGGCGAGGCCGACGATTTGGCCTCGCCGTACCACGATGCCCCCGGCAACAAGGCGTTGCCACTGTCGTCGTCGACCTGCAGTAGCAGACGAAGATTCGGCAGTGAGCGCCGGGCTTCCTCGACCACCGGGGCGAACGTCGAGTGATACACGAGCGCCGTGGCTCCCGAGTCGGAGAGAACATGCACGATCTCGGGCGCCTTGTAGCGGTAGTTGACGTTGACGGTGCTCGCGCGCACCTTGAACGATGCGTACGCCGACTCGAGATACTCCGGGCAGTTGTAGAGCAACTGGCCGACTTTGTGATCGTGACCGATTCCGGCGTCGTTCATGACAGCGGCGACGCGCGCGGCACCACCGTCGAGTTGTGACCACGTGATGTGGGTGTCGCCGATGACGACGGCCACGTGATCGGGTTGAGCCGCGGCCAACGCCTCCCAGAGCGTGGCCCAACTCTCGTTCAACACGTCAGCCCTCGGGGACAACGAAAGGAGTCAGTTCGTCGACGGAACGACCGTCGGCGGCCAACCCCTCGGCGATGAAGCGATCGATGTTGCGGTGGATCAGGCGAATACGCGTCTCCTGATACAAGCCGAACGACACACCCTTCTTCGCGCGCTTCGCGGTCATCTTCAGGCCGAGTTGAACCTTGGGCAGGTTCTCCATGTCTTGTTCGAACACGTCGGCCAGACCGGCCATCCCTTCGGCCTCTTTCCACGACTGCTCGAGCCGCAGACGCTGCGTGGGCGCCGGGGCCGGACGTTCCTTGCCTGGCGGCACCGGCATCATGCGCAACACGTCCATGAAGCACGTGTCGGGCGTGCGACCCGGTCGCCAGCGATACACGAGCGACTGGCCCACACCGGCCCACGGCATGAACGCGGGGAACAAGTGGTAGAGGTGCGCGTCGAGAATCTCGGAGTCGGACGTGGTCGAGAGATCGACGCCGAAAACCTGGCCCATCGCACCGCGGAACACATCGGCCACGACTTCGCGCGCCGACTTGCCGTCAGGAACCTGGATCGCACCACGACCGGCCCGCGCCGAGAAAGCGAGATACGCATCGGCCACTTGCTGTTCGGGCAAGTTGCCGAGGTGCGGACTCTGCACACCGAACCCGTTGACGAATCGCGTGACGTACTGCGAGTCCTCCCAGATGGAGTACTCGCTGTTGGCATCACCGGCGAATTCGAGAATCTGCGGATGCGTGGCGATCACGTGATAGCCCTCGGCGAAGGCTTCCATGCAGACCTTCCAGTTGGCTGGCACTTCCTTCACGGCATGGAACGCGACGTAGCGGTTGGCCATGTTGAAGTCGCGACCGAAATGCTCGATGAGTTTCGCGGCCACTGACTCGAATGGTTCGGCGTCGGGATCGAGGTTCACGAACACGAACCCTTCCCACACCGCGACCTTGGCTTCGGGAAGGCACGAATCGGGCTGTTGCCACACCTGAGGGAAGTCCCACTCGGCCGGCAGTTCGACCAACTTGCCGTCGAGATCCCATTTCCAGCCGTGGAACGGACACCGGAACGAACCGACACGTCCGTCCTCGGTGCGCAACTTCGTACCGCGGTGCAGACACGAGTTGTGATACGCGCGGATGGATCCGTCCTTCGCGCGCGTGACGAGCAACGACTGATCGGCCACGTCGTACACCACGTGATCGCCGGGCTGAGGAATCTCGTCGACATGACAGGCCATCTGCCACGTGCGTGTCCAGAGGTACTCGTACTCGAGTTCGGCGAACTTGGCCGCGGTGTACCGAATCTTCGGAACGTCGGCCTTGCCCTGCGGAACGTACGAGTGGTCGGTGAGCGACTCGGGCACCGGCCGCGTGTCGGCCGCCAACAAGTCCTGCACACTCGGACCCGTACTGCGGGCCCGACCGATCTGATCGTCGATTGCCGTCACGAAACCCCTCCCGTTTCGAACATCGTCTTGGCTGTCTTGTAATCGGCCTTGCCGTTGGGAGCGCGCGGCACGGTGGCCACGAACACCAACTGCTTGGGCACTTTGTAGCTCGACAGTTTGGTCTTGGTGTAGGCGATCACCTCGTCGCCCGTGGGCTGACTCGCCCCGGCCGCGAGCGATGCCACGCCGACCACACGATTACCGAACTTCTCGTCGGGAACGCCGAACACGAGACAGTCGGCCACGGCCGGGTGCGTCTTGACGACCTCTTCGACTTCCTCGGGGAACACTTTCTCGCCAGCGGTGTTGATGCAGTTCGATCCGCGGCCCAGCAACGTGATGGTCCCATCGGCTTCGACCAACGCCATGTCGCCGGGGAAGCTGTAGCGAACTCCGTCGATCTCGCGGAAGGTGCGCGCCGACTTGTCGGGATCCTTGTAGTAACCGATCGGTACGCCCGGACCGCTCACACCCACCATGCCCACGACACCCGATCCCGCCGCGACTTCCTTGTCGTCGGGTCCGAACACCTTGGTGTTGGGCATCGCACCGAACGATGCGGTGGTGTTGATGTTGTCCTTGGTGGCCATGGTCTGGGCCATGCCGCCTTCGCTCGAACCGAGAATGTCCATGACGGCCGAGGTGGGCATGTGCTCGAAGATGCCCGCCTTGATGTCGGACGAGAACATGGCGCCGGTCGAGATGATCATCTGAACCGACGACGTGTCGTAACCGGATCCGGATGCGGCCTTCTCACGGAGAGCGTTGAGCATCGGTCGGGCGAACGCGTCGCCGACGATCACGAGTTGTCCGACGCGATGCTTTTCGATGACGCGGAACATCTCGTGGGCATCGAACGAACGTCCCTCGAGCAACACGACCTTGCCGGCCATGAGGTGCGGCAACAGCGCACCCAACCACACGCCGGTGCCGTGCATCAAAGGACAGCCCGGAATGGCCGTGGGTTGACCCATGGCCTGGTGCACGACCTTGGCGGTGCCCACGACTTCTTCGACCGAGGTGAACGGCCCGCGGCCCATCGGTGCGGTGTAGAAGCCGAGGAATCCTTCGGTGAACGTACCGAGCGAATACATCACACCCTTGGGCATGCCGGTGGTGCCACCGGTGTAGAGCATGTACAGGTCGTCGCGTCCGCGCTCCTGACGAGCCGCGGGTGAATGTCCGGCCAACAGCGAGTCCCACGAGACCGCACCGGGCACTCCGGCCGACGGACCGTCGAGAACCTCGACCAGCAACTTCAGCTTGGGCAGACGATCCTTCACGCGCTTGATGCGGTCGCCCAGGCTGGAGTGGAACACCACGGCTTCGCAGTCGGCGTTCTCGAGCAGGTAGTGCAGTTCGTCGTCGAGGTAGCGATAGTTGACGTTCACCGGAGTGACCCGCGACTTGAACGCCGCGTACTGCGTGACCAGGTATTCGGGGCAGTTGTACATGAACATGCCGACCTTGGAGCCCAGACCCATTCCTTGGGCTCCGTAGGCCGCGGCGACCCGGGCCGCCTGGTCGTCGTACTGGGCCCAGGTGATCTCCCGGTCGCCGTAGGCGATTGCGGTCGCCGTTGGCATGGCATCGGCATGGGCTTCGAAGATGTTGGCGAACGTCAACATGGTGGCTCCCTTGTCGGTGTGGCTTAGACGGGCAGAGTAGTCGGACCCTGGACGGAACTAACCACCGAGTCAATAATGGACCCATGACCGCCCTCGACCCGCGCCTGGCCCGCTCCCCGGGCATCACGTACCAGGAGTTGCTCGACACCGACACCCATCCAGTGCCGGCCGTGCTCCGCCTCGAGTCGCCCCGATTCCTCGGCGACGCCGACGTGCCGATCGAGCGCTACATCTCGCGCGAGTACCACGAACTCGAGAAGGAACGACTCTGGAAGCGTGTGTGGCAGTTCGCCTGCCGAGAAGAGCACATCCCCGGACCCGGCGACTACAACGTGTACGAGATCGCCGACATGTCGTTCATCGTGGTTCGTCAACCCGACATGTCGATCAAGGCCTACCCGAATGCCTGCTTGCACCGCGGACGGCGACTCAAGGACTACGACGGCCACTGCTCCGAGTTGCGCTGCCCGTTCCACGGCTTCGCGTGGGCACTCGACGGCTCTCTCGCCGACGTTCCGGCCCGCTGGGACTTCCCGCACGTCGACGAGCGCGCCGACGTCGACTTCATGCTGCCCGAGTGCAAGGTCGCGACGTGGGGCGGCTTCGTGTTCATCAACCCCGATCCGAACTGCGAGCCATTCGACGACTTCGTGCGCGACTTGGCCGAGCAGTTCGAAGTCTGGAAACTCGAGGACCGCTACGTGGAGGCCCACGTCACCAAGGTGATCGGTGCCAACTGGAAGATCGCCCAGGAAGCGTTCTCCGAGGCGTACCACGTGAACGCCACGCACCCGCAGATCCTCTACTACCTCGGCGACACCAATTCACAGGTCGACGTGTGGGACAACTGCTCGCGTGTCATCACCCCCGCGCTCACCCCGAGTCCGTTGCTCTGGTACGAAGTGAGCCAGGACGAGATGATGCGCTCCATGCTCGATGTGCGCACCGATCAGGACTCGCCGGTACCGGTTCCCGACGGAGCGTCGGCCCGGGCCATCGGCGCCGCCATGGGACGCGAGCGCTGGCGGCCGATCGCCGGCGACATGGTCGACTCGATGAGCGACGCCGAGTTCATGGACAGCATCGACTACACGCTGTTCCCCAACTTCCATCCGTGGGGTGCTT
>CAZELU010000033.1:0-21436 GCA_964513215.1 uncultured Bifidobacterium sp. | reverse complement strand
GCAGCTGACTGTTAATCAGCGGGTCGCAGGTTCGAGCCCTGCTCTCGGAGCACAAACAGGGTCCGCCTCGTGCGGACCCTGTGTCATTCGGGGCGGTAGCTCAGTTGGTCAGAGCAGGGGACTCATAATCCCTGGGTCGCGGGTTCGATCCCTGCCCGCCCCACTACATTCGCTTCGATGTCCACCGACGCTCCGCTCGCCTCTGGTTCTCGGTCGATTGCTGGGCGCGAGGTCGGCGCACTCGCATTCGGGTGTTGGCGCCTCACCGATGCCGACGCCGGTCGATGTGCCGATCTGGTGGAAGCCGCCGTCGATCTCGGCCTGAATCTGGTCGACAACGCCGACGTGTACGGCCTCGACTGGGGTGGTCGTGGATTCGGCACGTGCGAGGAGATGTTGGGTGAGGTGCTACGCCGGCGACCCGAGCTACGCGATCGCATCGTGCTGGCCACCAAGGGTGGAATCGTTCCGGGAGTTCCGTACGTCAGTAGTGCTGCGTACCTGACGGAGGCGTGCGAGGCCTCGCTCCGTCGACTCGGGGTCGACGTGATCGACCTGTACCAGATTCATCGCCCTGATCCGTTCACGCATCCGGCCGAAGTGGCCGATGCGTTGATGTCGCTCGTCGATCGTGGCGTGGTGAAGGCGGTTGGAGTCTCCAACCACACGGTTGCGCAGACCCGTGCGCTGCAGGCGCACCTCGGAGTACGGCTGGCCAGTACACAACCCGAGTTGTCGGCGTTGGCTCTCGACTCTCTTCGCGACGGAACTCTCGATCTGTGCACCGAAACCGGCATGGTGCCGTTGGCATGGAGTCCGTTGGCCGGAGGTCGTGTGGCCACCGGCGACGGAGTGCGTCCCGAGTTGACCGTGGCGCTCGACTCGATCGCGTCGGCGCACGGCGTGTCGCGAGCCGTGGTGGCCGTGGCCTTCGTTCTGGCTCATCCGAGTGCACCAGTGGCGATCGTCGGCAGTCAGAACCCGCAGCGGCTCGCTGATCTGGCTCGGGCGACCACGCTGACACTCACGCGCGCCGAGGTGTACCGCATCATCGAAGCGAGTGACGGGCGGCCCTTGCCGTGATGGCGTCGGCACCGGACCGGTGCGAAGTGAGTTGGTTCGCCGCGTTGTGCGACGACGATTACGAGCAACTCGGGGTGGTGGCCCCCGGCCTGCAGAGTTCGTGGAACCACTGTCGATCGATCGTCGAACAAGCCGAACGGAGTGGATTCGACAACGTCCTTCTGCCGTCCGGCTACGCCCTCGGCATCGACGCGGTGGCGTTCGCCGGGGGAATGGCCGCCTGCACGTCAGCCATTCGCTTGTTGGTGGCCGTTCGGTGCGGCGAGATGTGGACTCCCCAATTGGCGCGTCAGATTGCAACCCTCGACCACATGCTCGACGGTCGTCTCACCGTGAACATCATTTCGTCGGAGATGCCGGGGGAGGTACTCGACGGTCCGGCTCGCTATCGCCGCACGGGTGAGGTGATGGCAGCGTTGCGAGATCTGCTCGCGGGTCAGTCGCTGCGTCGTGGGGGCGAATTCGTGTCGGTCGATGTCGCGTCACCGCGCATCGCCACGGCCGGACGCGGTTGCCCGCCTCTGTATTTCGGAGGTCTGTCGGACGAGGCCCGTGACGTTGCGGCCCGGCACGCCGATGTGTACCTGATGTGGCCCGACACGATCGACGTGATCGGCCGCCTCGTGCGCGAGATGAACGAACGGGCGGCCGACTACGGTCGCACTCTTCGTTTCGGGTACCGGGCCCATGTGGTGGTTCGTGAGACGGAAGCCGAGGCCCGCGCGGCGGCCGATCACATCGTGGCTGCCCTCGACGATGAAACCGGCGCGGCCATACGCGCTCGATCGCTCGACTCCCAATCGACCGGTGTGCGCCGTCAGGCCGAACTGCGCGAGGCAGCGAGCAGCGATGGGTTCGTCGAAGACCATCTCTGGACCGGAATCGGGCGGGGTCGTAGCGGGTGCGGTGCGGCGATCGTCGGCGATCCGCATCAGGTGGCGGCCAAGATCGCGCAGTATCGCGCCGTGGGAATCGAAGCGTTCATCCTGTCGGGGTACCCGCACCTCGACGAATGTCGCCGCGTGGGCGAGATGGTTCTCCCTCTCATCGATCACGGCCGGTTGGAGGTTCACTCATGAGCGACGAAATCACGTACTCGACCTATCTCCGCATCGACGACTTGCTCTCGCTCCAGAATCCGCAATCGGCTGCCGCTGGCCACGAGGAGCACGACGAGATGCTCTTCATCGTGATCCACCAGGTGTACGAGTTGTGGTTCAAGCAAGTACTTCACGAACTCGATCACGCGGTAGTTCTGCTCGAGCGTGACGAGACAACGCGGTGTGGGCACACGCTCAAACGGGTCTTGACGATCATGAAGGTCATGGTCGCTCAGATGGACGTCCTCGAGACCATGACCCCACTCGAATTCCTGAGTTTCCGTG
Organism: uncultured Bifidobacterium sp.; assembly: GCA_964513215.1. Taxonomy (GTDB): domain Bacteria; phylum Actinomycetota; class Acidimicrobiia; order Acidimicrobiales; family Ilumatobacteraceae; genus Casp-actino8. The sequence continues at coordinate 18,968 of CAZELU010000033.1, read as the reverse complement.
AACGGCTCGAATCGGGGAGTGGCTTCCAGTCGGCTCAGTTCCGGGAGCTCGAATTCCTCCTCGGGCACAAGAGGGGTGGGGTGCTCGAAGCGCTGCCCGCCGACGGAGTGGTTCGCGATCGGTTGCAGCGTCGCCTGGTGGCACCATCGATGTGGGCGGCGTTCTGTGCTCACCTGGCTCGCCGCGGCCATGCAATTCCGGGCGAGTTACTCGACCGCGATCCGTCATCGTCGACCGAACCCGACGATCGGGTCCAGGACGCTCTGGTAGCGGTGTACCGGCACGATCGTGACGCGGCCGAATTGTGCGAGCGTTTCGTCGACCTCGACGAGGGGTTGCAGGAGTGGCGCTATCGCCACGTGAAGATGGTCGAGCGGACCATCGGAACCAAACCTGGAACGGGTGGTTCGAGCGGCGCCGACTACTTGAAGACCACGTTGGGTCGGCCGGTGTTTCCCGACCTGTGGGCGATCAGGGCCCGTCTCTGAGCGGTGTCGTCGCGGTCAGCGGGGCCAGGTCGACATGTCGATCACGTCGCCCTCACCCGCGTGTGACAACGGATCTTCGGCACCCACGGCATCGATGAACTCGTCAACATCGTTGGCTTCGCCGCCGATGAGCCACACCACCGATTCGCCATCGTGATCGGCCGGATCGCGCGGAAGGATTCCTTCCACCGTGTACTGATCGACGGTGATCGAATCGTCTTCGGCCGTCACCGGCGCCACGATGGCCATTTCGACCAACGCATCCGGATCGAGGTCCTTCAAGATGTCGATCAACTCGGCGACGTTCATGTGGTCAGTCTTTCACGGCCCGACAGCCGGAATCAGGATTCGGCCAGCCAGCGTGGCGCGACTTCGAGAAGGTAGAGGCTGACGTCGCGGCAGCGATCGAGAGTGTGGCAGAACGTCTCGTCGTTGTTGTCGTACACGTCGGCCAACGACACCGACAGCCGGGCCACGATCGACAGTTTGCGTTCGGGCGCGTCGGTGACCGATGCGGTGGAATCGATCGCCGAGACTTCGAGCGGCAACTCGATGCCGCCCACCCCGGCGAGATCGGTCGCCAACACCAGGAGATCGGGCGGATTCTGAAGCGGGGGGAGAGCCCAGGTGAAGAGCAACGGGAACGTGAAGTCGGCCGGGAGTTCGTCGACTTCGGGATCGATGGCGGCGACGGCATCCTCGAATCCGAGCAACGCGCGCGGGTCGACTTCGAGCGACAAGTGCAGGTCGATCGGGCCGTCACAGGCCTCTTCCGGATGTAGATCGACTTCCCACAATTGACGCAGCGAGTAGGTCTCGACGAAGTGCCGTTCGTCGTGAACGTGGAAGCCATGGTCGATGGCATGGCTCTTCATGTCGGACACGAAGCCCGCGACATCGATCACTGCCACGAGACGACACTACCCTTCGACGGGTGAACACCGCTGAGCTGCTCGACGCGCTGCACCGCATCGCTGACGACGTGCGTGATGCGCTGGCAACAGTGGCTGATTGGGGTCCGTCGGGTCGCCGCGACGGCCAGTACGCGGCCGACCTGGTGGCTGATGCGGCGGTGCACCGAGCAGTGGCCGATCTCGGTGTCGACTGGGGTGTCCTCTCCGAGGAGAGCGGTTCGTCCGATCTCGATCGTGATCTGGTGCTGGTGGTCGATCCGCTCGACGGTTCGACCAACGCGAGTCGGGGTGTTCCGCACTTCGCCACGTCCTTGTGTGTGATGGATCGCTCGGGTGCGGTGGCGGCGCTGGTTGCGCACCAGGCTCGACCGACTCGTTGGTGGGCCACCCGGGGTGGGGGTGCGTGGCGTGACGGAACGCCGATCGCTCCGTCGACGACCGCGTCATGGGGTGAGGCCGTGGTGGCGATTTCGGGTCGCCCTCCGGCGCAGCCGGGTTGGTGGCAGTTCCGTGCTTTGGGAGCGAGTGCGATCGATCTGTGTCTGGTGGCCGACGGGACCGTCGACGCGTTCATCGACATGAGTCCGTCTGCTCACGGTGTGTGGGACTACGGAGCGGCCACTCTCATCCTCGACGAGGCCGGAGCCATGGTCGTCGATGCACAAGACCGTGACTTGCTGGTTCTCGATCACTCAGCACGCCGTACTCCGATTGCGGCGCCCGCGCATCTGATGAACGATGCGCACTCAGTGCGTCGACAGTTGCCGTTCTGAGCGTCGACCGTCAGCCGGCGTCGGCGGCTTGCTGACCCTGGTGCCACACACGCGACACACTCGGGTGGCGGAGCTTGCCCAAGGCACGGGCTTCGATCTGGCGCACACGTTCGCGAGTGACGCCGAGCATGTCGCCGATCTCGGCCAAGGTCTTGGGGTGGCCGTCGATTCCGAACCGGGCCCGCAGGACTTCCTCTTCGCGCTCCTCGAGGCGGCGGAGCTGTTCGACCAGGGCTCGCCGTTCGAGGGAAGCGGCGGCGGCATCGAACGGCGAAATCGCCGAATCGTCAGCGATGATCTCGGCCAGTTCGGTCTCGCCTTCGTTGTCGAGGGGAGTGGAGAGCGACACCAGCGGCCGGCGGTGTTGACGCACGAGAGCCACTCGCTCGGCGCTCACCCCGGACAGTTCGGCGACCTCTTCGACGGTGGGCTGGCGGTCGAGCGTGGCGGCCAACTTCTCGGTCGACTGATCGATCAGTGAGTAGACCTCGCGCACGTGGGATGGCACGCGAATCGTCCGCGACGAATCGGCCAAGGCACGACCGATCGACTGGCGGATCCACCACGTGGCGTAGGTGGAGAACTTGAAGCCCTTCTGGTGGTCGAAGCCTTCGACCGCGCGCATCAGGCCGAGGTTTCCCTCCTGAATCAGGTCGAGCAGGCTGAGGCCGGAACCTTCGTAGCGGCGGGCCACGCTCACGACGAGTCGAAGGTTGCACTGGATGAAGGTCTGGCGAGCGGCGTCACCGGTGCGCAACGCCTTGTTGAGGCGCGTGCGCTCGCGGCCGGCGGGCTTCGGATCACCGTCGAGTTGATCTTGGGCGATGCGCGCTTCGGCGATGGCCGCGGCCAGTCGTCGTTCGTCGTCAGCCGAGAGCAGGGGATAGGCGCCGATGTCGTCGAGGTACTGACGGAGCAGTTCGCTCTCGGCGTCACTCGGACGGGGTGCCATGGCCAAACGCTAGTTGTGTGGTTTCTCCTGGCGGTGGATACCGAATCAGAGGACTCGATCACCGCCGGTAGCCTTCGACACTCGTGACGGGCGCATAGCTCAGTTGGCTAGAGCGCTTCCCTTACAAGGAAGATGTCGGGGGTTCGAGTCCCTCTGCGCCCACTACACCGTTTCGGCCGCTTCGGGCGGCCTGATCGAGTTCCGGAAGCGGCGGGCATTGGCTTTGCTCGGGTGGACGCGACCGGCTGGTCCGACAGCGAATGCCTTCAATACGTTCGTCGTGACTCCGCGAACGAACTCGGTGGTCTTCGGGTCGTCCCACTCGGCTTCGTCGAGCGCGAGGATCCAGGCGATCGTGCCGGTGGCGAACACACCCGCTCCGCTGTCGGCCGAGTAATACGTCATTGCGTGGTCGTAGAGGCCGTCGACGAACTTCACCGGGTTGGCCGCGAGAACTTCGAGTCCCTCAGGCTCGTGCTCGGCCAGGCCGAGACCATCAGCCTCGATCGAGACCAGACGCTTGAAACGTGTTCCGTTGCGTACCTTGACACCCTCGAACACCCAGTTGGTCGGATTCACGACGCGGAGTGACGTCTTCACTCCAGCCGCGAAATACTGCACGCCGATGAGGGCCGATTCGGGTCGACGCAGCGGCGGGTTTCGCCACTGCACGGTGGATTGCATCGGATCGTCTTCGGTGACCGGGTCGTCGTCGGCTCGCCGGTAGTTCGGCATCTGTCGGAGCGTGAGACCTTCGGTGTTCGGCTCGAGGCGGATATGGCGATACACGGCGTTGGCGCCGAAGAAGGCCAGGTTGATTCCGCGGTCGCGGGCTCGTTCGAGGGTCTCGCGCATCGGTGTCGAGTAGTACTCGTCGTGGCCGACCGAAAGGAGCGCGGTCCGACCGTCGAGAACCGAGTCGAGTTCGTCGCCGTCGCCCGATCCGCTCGTGTGCAGGTCGATGTTGGTGATGTAGGCCGTGTCGATGCCGAGTTCCTCGATGAGGGCGATGAGCGGAAGTTCGTGCGTGAGGTAGTCGGCCGACCCCCAGTTGTACGTGGCGGCGTAGGGGCGGTCGAACGAGACCACGGTGGAGCGACCGGGCCCGTCGTAACAGCGGTAGAGGGAACACCCGCCCCACGGGTTGTACGCCTGCCAGGTGGTGACGGCCGAGATGACGGCGAGTGATCCGACCGCCGAGTCGTCACGCACCGTGAGTGGCACGTAGTGCGCCTCACCGACATCGGAGACCAACTTGATGAGGTACGAACCGGGAGGCCATTCGTCGGTGATCGAGATCGTGAGCGACGGTGTCCACTCGGCTCGTGTCATTTTGGTGTCTTTGTCACGTGAGACGACGAACTGCCACGGCGTCGGAATCTCGTCGGATGTCCACACCAGCCGACCGAGTTCACCGCCGTACCAACCCATGCGGTATGCCTCGGCGTGCCACGACTCGGAGTTGCACGACACGCGAAGAGTCACCTCGTCGCCGTGGCGCGCACTGGTGGTGTCGGCGTAGCCCTCGATCCAACCCGGACGCGGTTGATCGCTGGCGCGGGGCACGGGGGTGTCGATGCGCCAGGCCGATGTGCCGGCGCGCCGATTCTCGGCGGCCACCCAACCCGCCTGTGTGTAGGGCCGGGGTGGTGGAGTCGTTGTGGTCGTTGGTGCTGTTGACGATGTGGCGGATGCGGTCGTGGGCGGAGTGGAAGTCGGGTTGTCGGTCGCTTTCGGTTCGGTTGTCGATTCGTCGCCACACGCGGCGGCGACGGCGGCCGCCAAGCCGAAGACGGCCGAATCGCGCAAGAAACGCCGACGATCGATCACGGTTGCTTCCAGAGCTCCCACGGTGATTTGTTGCGGTCGCAGCCACTCGGCACCGGCGTCTTCACGCCATCACGCGAGGCCGAGACGTAGCACGCGCTCACGATTTCGAGCATCCATCGACCGAACTCCGCATCGATGGCCGGGGCGTGACCGCTGCGAACCGAATCGACCAGCACGCGCAATTGTTCTTCGTAGCCGAATTGCTCGATGACCGGAATCGGGTGCCGCGGAGAGGGCAGAGCGACCGGATCGCCGTTCACTTCCAGGGTCACGTCGGGGCGAAGGTCGGCGCGGATCACCGATGACTTCGACGAGACCTGCATGTCCCACACGCCCGCTTCGGGGCCTTCCCAACTGGCGATGATCCTGGCTTCGAGTCCGGACGCGAATTCGATGACGGCTTCGGCGTGGGTATCAGTGGTGTCGCCACGCAACGAAGCGCGAGCCGCGACCGCTTCACCATTGCCGGTTGCTCGTGCCACGAGAACGGCCAAGGCAAGAGGGTGAATGCCGAGGTCGAAGAGCACGCCGCCGCCCCATTCGGGGGAGAGGAATCCACCCCACGTTGGGGCCGACTGGAGAGTGCGGAGTTCGAAATGGGTGATCGGCCCGATGGTGCGGGCGCGTTGCACGAACTCGGTGAACACGGGGGCGAAGGCGAGGTTCTCGCCATAAAGAACCGTGCCACCCAACGAGACCAAACGATCGGCCTCGGCGAGGGTGCGCACGAGTGGCTTCTCCAACAGCACCGCGGCTCCACGAGAGAGTGCGTGCTCGGCGTGTTCGAGGTGCTGGCCCGGCGGGGTGGCGACGATCACGATGCCGGCGTCAGCAGGCAACTCTCGGTAGTCGACCACGCGAGCCGGTGGCCTGATCTGCGCCGCCCGCTCTTGGGCGCGTGTTCGCGTGCGTGATGCGACCGCGACGACGGGGACACCGAGAGATGACGCCGCCAGTGCATGGGCGCCGGTGATCAGCCCCGCTCCGCACAACGCGACCGTCGGCTGGTTCATCGCGTCGATCAGCGTCCGGCGAGTTGTGCGACGACGGGAGCGAATGCGTCCACATCAGCGCTGCCCACGATGATGTACGAGAAACCCCACTTCTCGCGCCGAGCCAACAAGTCGTCGACGATCTTGGACGGCGGGCCGACCAGCGCGAAGGGTGAGTGTTCGACCATCGACTTCTCGACACCGAGCATCGTGGCGATGTTCTCGGCCGCTTGGTCGGCATCGTCGGTGACGCTCACGAGGAAAGCGCGCACGTTCAGTTCGATGTCGGACCACCGATCGCCGGCGGCCGTCTTGGTGATCGCGACCTTCTCGTCGACGGCCTCGGCAGTCATCGACGAAAACGCGTCGGGGCCGATGACGCCCGCGCTCATGGTGGCGTTGATACCCACGATGTCGGCTTCGCGTGCGGCGATGGAGAGCACACGCTTTCCGCCACCTCCGATGAGCACCGGCGGGTGCGGCTTCTGTACGGGCTTGGGGCGGCCGTCGTGATTGGTGATCGTGTAGTGCTCGCCCGAGAACGAGAACGGTCCATCGTGCATGAGGCCCTTGATGATGGCCAGACCTTCCACGAAGCGATCGATGCGCACCTTGGCCGAGTCGTAGGGCATACCGGCTTGCTCGTAGTCGGCGATCATCCAGCCAGCGCCGAGACCGATCTCGACGCGTCCTTCCGAGAGCACGTCCATGGTGGCCAGTTCCTTGGCCAGCACGAGCGGGTGCTTGTAGTCGTTGTCCCACACGAGCGCACCGACGCGCAGCGCCGTGGTGACGGCCGCGGCGGCGGTGAGAGCCGGGACAGGAGCCAGTTGATCGTCGAAGTGATCGGGCATCGTGAGCACGTCGTAGCCCGTGGCTTCCACGCGGCGGGCCAGTTCGGTCCAACCCGTGCCATCGGTGGAGCGACTGGCCTGCACTCCGAAACGGAAGGGACGCTGATGCGGTGTCATGTCTCGATCGTAGGGGGTGACCGACTGCATCACCGCAGGCCAACTACCGTGGAAGCGCTGTGCGAATCGTCTCGTGGTGGCTGCGACTGTGCCTCGTCGTGACGGCGGGGGCCCTTCTGATCACCGCTGTCGTGGTGGGTGTCGGTCCGCGTCTCTGGGGCATCGCCAACGCGCACGAGGAAGTGCCCGTGTCGCTGCCGCCGGTCGAGACGATCGCCGAACGGTCGTACGTGTACGACGCGGCCGGAAACGAGATCGCGGCCTACGAACTCGAGAACATCCAGCCGGTGTCGATCGATCAAGTTCCCGAAGTCGTGATCGGAGCCGTGCTCGCGGTGGAGGATCGCGAGTTCTATCGACACGACGGTGTGAACGTGCGTGGTCTGTTCCGAGCGTCGTTGTCGAACTTCGAAGGCGGGGCCCGTCAAGGTGCATCCACCATCACACAGCAGGTCGTGAAGGTCGACTACTTGGCCGGGCTCGAGCGCGATGGCCGTTACAAGCTCATGCAGATCTTGTACGCGCGCCGACTCGAGAAGGAACTCACCAAGGATGAGATCCTCGAGCGCTATCTCAACACGATTTTCTTCGGCAACAACGCGTATGGAATCCAGGCCGCGTCCGAGGTGTACTTCGGCAAGAACGTCGAACAGTTGACCTTGACCGACGGTGTGTTCTTGGCCGGACTCATCCAGGCGCCGTCGAGTTACGACCCGATTCGTCGGCCCGAGCCCAGTCGCCGACGATTTCTCGAAGTTCTCGATGCCGCCGTCGACGAAGAGTTGATGACGCGTGAGGAAGCCGACGGGATCGTCGAATGTCTCGAACCTCGCGAGGCACCCACGCCGGCCGAACAGTCGGCTCTCGACGAGCGGTGCGTCGGGAGTTGGCAGATCCCCGAACTCGTCCAGGCGATCCCCGAGAAGAAGATCACACGAACTCATTTCAGCGAGGAAGTGCGTTCGTATCTCCTGAATCGGTCCGACATTCTCGGTGACACATACGAAGAGCGGTACTACCGGTTGTTCCGCGGCGGCTTGAAGATCTACACCACTCTCGATCCGAAGGTTCAGGCCGCGGCCGAGTCGGCCAAGCTCACGCAATTGCCGGCCAACTCGGCGGGTATCGAAGCGTCGGTGGTGACTCTCGATTCGAAGACCGGTGCGGTGCGGGCGATGGTGGGCGGGCGGCCGTTCCAAGCCGGGCGCAACGAAGTGAACCTCGCATTGTCCACGCGTCAGACCGGGTCGAGCATCAAGATCTTCATCTTGGCCGCCGCAGTGCAGGCCGGCGCGCAGAGCGACGACCTCATCGACGGTCGTCGGCCGTGCGTGTTGCCCAATCCGGACGACCCCGATCAACCCTTCGTCATCACCGATGGCGTGAGTCGTGACGTGAGTCCGCTCGACGAGATGACGTGGTTCTCGATCAACTGTGCCTACAGCCGTCTCGCCCAGATGGTCGGCCTCGATCGAGTCGTCGACACCACCTATCGGATGTCACGCAGCCAGTATCTCTATGCGGGTCAGAGCGTCCTCGAGCGGCCACCGCTGTTCCCGTACGCGAGTTTCGGCACCGGAGCCAACGAGATGAGCGCTCTCGACATGGCGTCGGGCGCTCAGACTCTCGCCAACGACGGATTGCACTCCGAGCCGTACTTCATCGAGCGCGTGGAAGGACCCAATGGTCTCCTCTACGAGCACGAGGGCGCCACCACACGTGTGCTCACCGAGGAAGCGGCCCGGCGCACCACGAGCATTCTCGAAGGTGTGCTGCGTAGTGGCACAGCACGGCGCTCGGCGTTGGAGGGCCGCGTCGCGGCCGGCAAGACCGGAACCCAGGACAACAACACGAATGCCTGGTTCGTTGGTTACACGCCCGAGTTGACCACCGCGGTGTGGGTGGGTCACCCCGATCTGTATCTACAGATGGAGAACATCCCCGAGTTCGTGGCTGCGGGTGTTCCGCGTGTGCAGGGCGGAACCTTCCCGGCCGCCATCTGGAAAGCGACGATGGATGGGGCGCTGGCTGGTGTTCCGCCGTCGACGTTCTTCGCCCCGTTGCCCAACATCCGACCGCCCATGCGCTTGTTCTTGCCTGGCGTCGAGTGTCCGGTCGAGGTCACGACCGCGCCACCTACAACGGTGAGTGAGGGCACCGATACGAATACGGATGATCCGAGTGCGGTGCCATCCAGTACCACGAGCACCACGTCGACCACGAGCACCTCGACGACCACCACGACGTCGACGACGATCCCGGGTCAGGTCGTGTTCGACTTCGCCACCACGATCCCGCGCGGTCAGATCGATCCGACCTGGCCGGTTCCCACCATCGATCCACGACAGTTCGACATCGAGATCTGCGCCACTGCACCAACAGCCCCACCGTCGACCTCCGATTGACAGGCATCTGTACAGTCGTCCCATGGACCTCGTGGCCTTGGCGGCGGTGCAGGCGATCGACACAGCTCTCGATCAGGCGCGTCACGCGCGGCCACGTCTCCCCGAAGTTCTCGAGCACCAAGCCGCTGAGCGGGATCTTGGCGCGGTGCGAGCGCAGATCGCCGAGATCCGCCGACAGCAGAGTGAAGCCCAACGCGAACTCGACACGGTTGAAGCATCGTCCGCCGAGATCGACGCGAATCGGGCGCGGCTCGAACGGCAGATGAAGACGATCATCGCGCCTCGTGAAGCCGAGGCTCTACAGCACGAGATGCAGACGTTGGCCGCTCGTCGCAACGAACTCGACGATCGAGGACTCGAACTGCTGGAGGCGTCTTCGGCGGCCGACGAAGAGATCGCCCAGTTGTCGCAGGTCGAGGCTCGAGCCGCCGAGGCGGAGGCGCGTGCAGCCGAGCGTCGCGCCGCCGCCGAAGCCGACGCCGATGCGAGGATCGCCGAGATGGTCGCGCACCGCGCCGCGGCCGTGAGCGCGGTGTCGGCGACCGATGTTGCGGCCTACGAGCGTCAGCGCGCGGCGTGTGGGGGAGTGGCGGTGGCGGCAATCGCTCACGGGAAGTGCAGTGGCTGCCACATGGAGATCTCGAAATCGGAACTCGACGCGATCAAGCGGTTGCCCGCGGACGACGTGGCTGAATGTCCGAGTTGTGCGCGCTGGCTCGTACGGTAGAGACGTGCTCTTCTGGTTCATCGGAACCGCGACCTTGGCGGTGTGGTACGTCTTTCGTGATTCGCGGTTCGATCATCGTCTGCTGATCGTCGGGGTGTTGTTGCCCGATGTGATCGACGGCCTGTGGGGTGGTGCGCGAGCACTGCATTCACTCGTTGGCAGCGTCGCGATTCTGGCCGGTGTGATGTTCGCGACGGTCGGGAAGCGTCCGCTGCGCCGGCGACTGTTGGCGGTCCCGATCGGGACGTTCTTGCACTTGGTGTTCGACGGGGCGTTCGGGAACACCCAGGTGTTCTGGTGGCCCTTCGGCGGGGTGTCGTTCGAGGGTGCGCGTCTGCCGGTGGTCGAGCGAGGGTGGGTCAACGTTCCGCTCGAGCTGGCCGGGTTGGTGCTGTGTGGGTGGGCGTGGAAGATGTTCGGGTTGCGGGACAAGGAGAAGCGCACGACTTTCCTCCGCTCCGGCACACTCACCCCGTCGTAGCCTTTCGGCCGATCAGGGGCGCACTGACTACTCTTCGGTGAGTCCTGAGGAGGGAATCATGACCGAAGCCGTCATCGTCGCAACCGCCCGTAGTCCGATTGGTCGAGCCGGAAAGGGTTCGTTGGTGTCGCTGCGCACCGACGACATGGCGGCCCAGATCGTGCGGGCTTTGATGGCCAAGGTTCCGCAGGTGAAGGGTTCCGACGTGGAAGACCTCATCATGGGTGTGGGTCAACCGGCCGGCGAGGCCGGATTCAATCTGGCGCGCGTTGTCGCAATTCTGGCCGGCGTTCCTGAAGCGCCCGGTGTGACGGTGAATCGCTATTGCTCGTCGTCGTTGCAGACCATTCGCATGGCCGCGCACGCGATCAAGTCGGGTGAAGGTGATTGCTTCATCGCGGCTGGCGTCGAAGCCGTGAGTCGGTACGGATCGGGAGCCAGCGACACCGCTCCGAACTCGATCTTCGAGAAGTCGGGCGAGCGCACCCGTTTGCGTTCGGCCGGTGGCCAGCCCACGTGGACCGCGGCGGCCGGTCTGCCCGACATCTACATCGCCATGGGTCAGACGGCCGAGAACGTTCGTGAAGTCGAGAACGTCTCGCGCGAGGAAATGGACGCGTTCGCCAAGCTGAGCCAGGATCGCGCGTCGGAGAACGTGAAGAACGGTTTCTTCGCCGATGAGATCACGCCGCTCACGCTGCCCGACGGCACGGTGGTCGACAAGGACGATTGCCCGCGCGAGGGAACCACGCTCGAAGGTCTTGCTGGGCTCAAGCCGGCGTTCCGTCCCGACGGTCAGATCACGGCCGGCAACGCGTGTCCGCTCAACGATGGCGCGGCGGCGGTTCTCGTCATGAGCGACACCAAGGCCAAGAAGCTCGGCTTGAAGCCACTCGCGCGCGTCGTGTCGAGCGGTGTGTCGGCGCTCGATCCCGAAATCATGGGACTCGGCCCGATCGAAGCGAGTCGTCAGGCTTTGTCACGCGCGGGACTGACCATCGATCAGATCGACCTCGTGGAGATCAACGAGGCTTTTGCGGCTCAGGTGATTCCGTCGGCGAAGCATCTCGGGATTTCGATGGACAAGTTGAACGTGCACGGCGGTTCGATCGCCCTCGGTCATCCGTTCGGTATGACGGGTGCACGCATCATGACCACGCTCATTCACGGTCTGCAGGAGCGCAACAAGCAGTACGGACTCGAGACGATGTGCGTGGGCGGCGGCCAGGGCATGGCCATGATCGTCGAACGCCTCAGCTGAGTCAGGCGCGGTGGATGAGGCGGGCCGTGGATCCCACCACGAGCACCGCAACACCCGCCACCGCGAACAGCACGTTCGGTGATGTGTGCCCGTACCCCCACGTGGCCAACAACGCGACCACCGCCGCTACCAACTGATTGCACGCTCCCGCCAGTCCCTGAGCCGCTGCGGCCCGCCCTGGAGGTGCGTTGCGGGCCAGCAACCCAGCCGCTGCCGGGGCCGCGCAGGCTTGCGCGCACGACTCGATCGTGCCCAGCGCGATCGGTATCCACACCGCCGAGAACTGCCCGTACAACACGGTGAACGGAGCAACCACGAAGATGCCCGACCACGCGACGAGCAAGTGGCCGCGACGATCGGCGAGACGTCCACCGAATCGCGACAGCGCGACGAACGGAATCGCGTACGCACCGAGCGACAAGCCGACCACTGCATCGGAGGCGCCGAGGTCGGTGAGGAAGCGATCCCACAGTGAGTCGTACAACCCCACCGGCAGTGCCAGTGCAACCAACAACAAGATCGGCACGAGCACACCACGGTCGCGCAACAATCCGAACGGCAAGCCGGCGCGCTGAGTGGAGCGCGGCAGATCGGGCAACGGTCGCGTCGACACCAAGAAGAACGAGATGCCAGCGGCGATCGAGAAGATCACGAAAGGCCAACGCAATCCGAGCGGACCCACGAGCAGTCCGCCGATCACCGGACCCGTGACGAATCCGGCCAGGTCGATGCCGGCCATCGCTCCCAAACGTTCGGATTGGCCCTCCGTTTTGAGGTTGGCCATCAGTGCGCGAGCCGGCGGATAGAAGCAGCCGGTGGCCGAACCGGCGATCGCGCGGGCGATCACGAACTGCACGAGAGTCGACCCGGTGGCGAACGTGGCGTTACCGATGATCGCCAGCACCGGACCGAGGATCATGAGCAACTTGGCGTGACCGCGGTCGGCGAACGGCGCGACGACCACTTGCATGATGAACGACGCGAGGAAGCCGGCGGCTGCGATGAACCCGAGCCCAGCCGCGCTGAACCCGAACTCGTCCTGCAAGTTGCCCATGAGTGCGAACACGACACTGTTACTCGCCGACAACATGAACGCGGAAGCGAGGAGAACACGCTCGGTGGCGCGAGTGGATGTCATCTCACGACCTCGCCCAGTCGACCACGGCATCGCTCAGACTCGACCACGCCGCTAGCGCCTCGGCCGGCCATTGATCGAAATCGCGATCGGTGAGCGCCACGAGTGCAACATCGATCTCGGGATCGACCCAGGCCATGGTCCCGCTGCCTCCGAAGTGACCGAAGGTGCGCGGAGAGTTGCGTGAGCCCGTCCAGTGCGGCCACTTGTCGCCGCGGATCTCGATACCGAGGCCCCACGGACACGGTTTGAACGAACCCAGGCCGGGCACGACGCCTCCGAGATCGGGGAACTGAACGGTGATGGCCTCGCGAGCGGAGTCGGTCGACACCAATGTGGGTCGCATGAGTTCCGCGACGAAGCGACAGGTGTCGTCGAGAGTGCTCCACACCGCGAACGCTGCCGAACCACGAAGTGCCGACGACGTCATGCCCAGCGGTTCGAACACAGCTTCGTGCAGGTACCGATCGAAGGGCATGTCGGCCTGTTCGGCCACGTGCGCAGCGGCGGTCTCGATGCCGGTGTTCGAGTAGATACGACGCTTGCCCGGACCCATGATCGGTGTGTCACCGTCGAACCCGAATCCGGCGGCGTGCGCGAGGAGATGACGCAACGTGGCTGGGCCCACTTCATCGTCGAGAGACACCACACCTTCCTCGCAGGCGATGAGAGTGGCCCAGGCGGTGATCATCTTCGACAGCGAAGCCAAGCGATACGAGAGAGACGGGTCACCGCGACGCGCGACGACCGACCCGTTGCGCAGCACAGCGGCCGAAGCGTGCGGGACGGGCCAGGTGCTGACGACGTCGAGAAGACGATCAGGCAAAGCCCGACGAGCGAATGAGCTCGGCCACGCCGAATGCCAAGTCGAGGCCTTGGCGGGCGTTGAGTCGCGGATCGCACACCGTCTGGTAGCGATGGTCGAGATCTTCGACCGTGAGATCGTCGGCGCCGCCGAGACATTCGGTCACGTTGTCGCCGGTGAGTTCGACGTGGATGCCGCCGGGCCAGGTGCCTTCCGCGCGGTGCGCGTTCACGAAGCCGGAGATCTCGCGGATGATGTCGTCGAAGTGGCGTGTCTTCAATCCGGACGACGACGTGAACGTGTTGGCGTGCATCGGATCGCAGGCCCACACCACTGGATGTCCGGCATCGGTGACCGCGCGCAGCAGCGGGCGCAGCGCCGACTCGACCTTGTCGGCGCCCATGCGGCTGATGAGCGTGAGACGTCCGGGCACCCGCGCCGGATTGAGCACCTGACACAGCTCGAGGACGAAGTCGACCGACGTGCTGGCACCGATCTTGCAGCCGATCGGGTTGCCGACACCGCGCAGGAATTCGATGTGGGCACCGTCGAGTTGACGCGTGCGCTCGCCGATCCAGAGCATGTGAGCCGAGCAGTCGTACCAACCGCCAGTGAGCGAGTCCTGGCGCGTGAGCGCTTCCTCGTAGCCGAGCAGTAGCGCCTCGTGGCTCGTGTAGACGTCGACCTCGTGGAGCGATGACGTGTTCTCGGTGTCGACACCGCAGGCCCGCATGAATCGCAGCGCACGATCGATTTCCGTTGCCAGCTGCTCGTACCGCTGTCCTTCGGGGCTCGTGCCCACGAACTCCTGCGTCCAGGCATGCACGCGCGACAGATCGGCGAAACCGCCCTTGGTGAACGCTCGAACCAGGTTCAGCGTGGAAGCCGACTGGTGGTACGCCTGCACGAGTCGCTCGGCATCGGGAATGCGCGCGGCCGGCGTGGGCGTGGGGTCGTTCACGATGTGCCCGCGGAAACTCGGCAGTTCGAGATCGCCGACCTTCTCGGTGGGACTGCTGCGGGGCTTGGCGAACTGACCAGCGATGCGACCCACCTTCACCGTCGGGACACCGAGGCTGTAGGTGAGGACCACGGCCATCTGGAGGATGACCCGTAACTTCTCGCGAATGTTGTTGGCCGAGAAGTCGTCGAAACTTTCGGCACAGTCGCCAGCCTGCAACAAGAACGCATTGCCGGCCGACACCTGGGCCAGGGCCGACTGCAGCGAACGAGCCTCCCCAGCGAACACCAGCGGGGGATAGGAGGCGATCTGCTTCAGCGCTCGCTCGAGATCGCCCTCATCGGGCCACTCGGGCTGCTGCACGGCGGGAAACGCACGCCATGACGTCGGAGACCACCCGGTAGGCATGCCACAAAGACTAACGACCCGGCACCGAAAGGCGCCGGGTCGTTTTAGTTGGCTGTCTTCAGAGAAGACCGAGCATCAGGCAGCAAAGATGCCGTCGGCCTCTTCCTTCAAACCAGCCACGGCTCGTGACACGAGACGACGAGCGGCTTCGGCGGTGACACCGAGCTTTTCGCCGACTTCGCGGAAGCTCTTGCGCTCGCCGTCGATGAGACCGAAGCGGGCCTCGACGGCGTAGCGGGCGCGAGCATCGAGAGTGTCGAGCAACTTGGTGAGCTGCTCGGTCTCGCCCTGCGCGATGATGTGATCTTCGGGCGTGGGATCGCCATTGGCCATCAAGTCGCCGAGTGTCGCGTCACCATCGTCGCCGATGGTCTTGTCGAGCGACACCGGTGTGGTGAGGCGATGCAGTTCGGCGTTGGCCATGTCGAGGGTCTCGCCATCACCACTGGCCTGACGCAACGCGGCGCGCAGGCTGGCCGAACGATCGCCGGGGATACGAATGAGGCTGGCCTTCTGGTCGAGCGCACGACCGATGGCCTGGCGAATCCAGAACGTGGCGTAGGTGGAGAACTTGAAGCCACGACGCCAGTCGAACTTGTCGACGGCGTGCTCGAGACCGAGGTTGCCTTCCTGGATGAGGTCGAGAAGATCCATGCCCTGCGGCAGGGGATAGCGACGGGCGATCGAGACGACGAGACGCAAGTTGGCGCGGATGAACCGGTCCTTGGCCTTGGCCGCTTCGCGGATGTCGCGATTGATGGCCGGGCTCTTCTCGCCAGCAGCCTTCTTGGCGGCTGCTTCGCGGCCCTTTTCGATCGCACGCGACAGCACGCGCTCGTCTTCAGCGGTGAGCAAGGGAACCTTGCCGATGTCATTCAGGTAGATGCCGATGGAGTCGTTCATGATGTTCTTCTCAACTGTTCGTCTTCGTCTGTTGTTCCGTGTCCGCCGGTGACATCGGACACCGGCACGACAGTGACCGGTCCGTGGACAACAACGAACGAGAGCTCTTGGTATGTGGGGGTCAAGAACTCGGGATCGGAACTGGGGGGTCCCGAAAGGGGACCCGTAAGTTATCAGAGTTCTTTGGGGTGTCGTAATCGGTTCGGGGTCGAACGGGCGGGCAGGGACGCCAGAGTTATCGGTCGGTCGTCACGTGAACTTGAGCAATTCGTCGCCACCCGGCCTGAACAGGGGAAATGCCCGGCCGTAGACTCCGCAGACGTGTCGGGCCGCGCGCCAAATCCCCGGATCGGCCTCTTCGGGGGCACCTTCGACCCTCCCCACGTGGGGCATCTGGTCACGGCCGTCAACGTGCGCCACGCCCTGGGCCTCGACCGCGTCATCTTGATGGTGGCCAACGTGCCCTGGCAGAAAGAAGGCCTGCGCAGCATCACACCGGCCGTCGATCGGCTGGCGATGGTCACCGCGGCGGTGCGCGGAGTTCCGGGTCTGGAAGTGGGAACGTGGGAGATCGAACACGGAGGCCCCAGTTTCACCGCCGACACGCTCACCGCATTGAAGAGCACGAACCCCGACGCCGAGTTCTTCACGATCGTGGGTGACGACGCGGCCGCTGGTCTCGAAACGTGGGAGCGATTCGCCGACGTGGTGACGTTGAGTCGCATTGTTGTTGTCGATCGTCCCGGTGCACCGGTCGAGTTGCCTTCAGGCATCGATTGGTTGCGCGTGGAGGTGCCGAGGCTCGAAGTGTCGAGCACTGATCTGCGCGCTCGGTTCCATGACGGTCGACCGCTCGACTATCTCGTGACCGACTCGGTACTCGCGGTCATTCGCGAACGCGGTCTGTACACCTCGGAAAGCACGCGATGAGCTATCTCAAGTCACAGCGCCGTCAGCGAACCATCGTGGCGTTCGTGTCAGGTGTGTTGGTGCTGGCGTTGTTGCCCGTGTCCGGTGTGATCGCGTGGCGCGCGGTGCGCGACTCGCGCGCGGCCGAAGCGGTGGTGTCGCTGCCCACCATCGCCGTTCCCACCACGCCAACGGCGATCCTGGCCACGACCGACGAGCAGAACTACCTCGCGTCCATCAGCATTCTCACGTTGGCGCCCAACGGAGCCGGGGGAACGGTTCTGTCGCTTCCGGTCGGGATGACCATGAACGGTCGACCCGAGGGTGATCCGCAGCGTTTGGCCGATGTGTACGGCTCGGACGGAATCGATGCCCTGAAGTTGGCCGTCGAGAGTCAGACCAACACGCAGATCGACCTCATCGCGGTCGAGCCGGAGCGGGGGACGGGTGATCTGATCGCTCGAGCGGGAACCATCGACGTGACGTACGGAACCGACGTGCTCGACTACGACGACGGCGAGATGCGGATCGTCGGCAAAGCCGGCCCGAACACCTTCACACCGCTGCAAGCAGCAGCCGTGCTGGCGGCCCGCGACCCCGAGCGACCGGAGAACGCGCGACTCCCCGACGTGCGAACCACGTGGGAGGCCATCGCGAAGACAGTGGGTGCCGGAAAGATCGGCACCGTGCCGGCCACGGTGATTCAGGACGTGGGCGCGCAGGTTCCGGCCGACATGGCGTCGTTCATGTCGGCCCTCTTCGCCGGTCCGGTGCGCGTGTGGCAGATCGGTTACCAACTCATCACCGACACCGAACGCAATCCAGACGGTCTCGATCTGTACGGCTTCGACTTCGGCGAAGTGATCATGGTGCTGGCGAGTGTCGCCCCGAGCGCGATGGTGGCCGTGTTCCCCACCTTGAGCCTGCAGGTCGACAGCCCGTTCGCCGACGCCGAGGTGACACGTCAGGCCGTCTTCCGACTCATCTACATGGGCGCCAATGTGATGTTGGTGAGAACCACGAACGATCCTCCGCCGGCAGTGACGACCATCTCGTACTCCGATGAAATGGACCGGGGCATGGCTGAGCCGCTCACGATTCTTCTCGACGAGGTCACGTGGGAAAGGGCTACCGAGCGTGTGGCCGGAATCGATCTGCAGGTGACCCTGGGCGAGTCGTTCGTCGCGTTCTTGAAGGCGACCGCGGGTACGTCGATCGAAGATCAAGCCGCGTCAGCGATGTCGAGCACGACCGATCAGGCCACTGATGCCACCGTCGCCGATACGGTGGCGGACTGATGACGACCGCGCCCACTGAATCGATCGAACTGGCCTGCGTGGCCGCCCGGGCCGCCGACGACAAACAGGGCACCAACACCATGGTCGTCTCGGTGGGTCATGTGCTGGCCATCACCGAATTGTTCGTGATCACCGGAGCGCCCAATCGCCGGCTCGTGCGCGCGATTGCCGATGACATCGAAGAGAAGGTTCGCGAGGCGACCGGCCGGTCACCCATTCGCGTGGAAGGTCATCGCGAGCAGCAGTGGATCCTCGTCGATTACGGCGACGTGATCGTGCACGTGTTCTTGCAGGAGACGCGCGACTTCTACGAGATCGAGCGTCTGTACAAAGACGCGCCGCGCATCGAATGGCGCGACTGACCTGTCCGCGTTGCGGAACCTGGACCGCTGACGTTTCCGATTCGTCGTGGCGGCTCGTCGCCAAGCGCACCGATGTTCGCGTGGAAGACGTCGCCGACTCGGTCGTGGATGCGGCGTCGTCGGATGTGTGGTCGGATCTGGAGGTGGCGAGTCGTCGCGCCGACGAGTGGCGCGACAAGGGCGTGTACGACCCGTTGCCGCCCCCGCCCGAACCGCCCAATTCGTCGATCGTGCTCGTGTGCGGGTGCGGTGAGCGGACCCGGCACGCGAGGCCTGCGTAACTCGGGCTCGGGGTTTGGGGTCGTCGGGCCCCGTTGGTATCGTTCAGCCGTCCCATTCGGGGCTGTAGCTCAGTTGGCAGAGCGCTTCCATGGCATGGAAGAGGTCAGGGGT
>CAZELU010000032.1:0-21734 GCA_964513215.1 uncultured Bifidobacterium sp. | reverse complement strand
GAAGAAAGCGGCACCGAAGAAGGCCGGCGCGAAGAAGTCCGGCCGCAAGAAGTAGAGTCGAATCGTGGCTGGAGCAATCGTTCTCATCGTCGTTCTGCTGCTGTTCCCCGTTCTCGTGGGTCTCGGCACAGTGGGCATCGCCGGACTGCTCGGTCATCTCCTCTGGAAGGACGGCGAAGCCCGTCACGAAGGCAGCGAGCTCCTCGATCTCAACACCTGATGTTCGTGTCGCTCGCTGAGCGGCATGGCAGGCTGAGTCGGTGCATCGACACGACCCCCTGATCGCGCATCTCGCCGATCGCGCGTTGGAGTACTCGCTCGATCGCATCCGGATGGATCCGGTACCGCTCGACGCACCGAAGCCGTACGACGAACTGTTGGCGACCGTGGGCCAGACCGTCACGGCCGACGGCATTGGTGGCGATCGTGCGCTGCAGTTGTTCATCGACGTTCTCGCACCGGCGTGCATCTCGGTCGATCATCCACGTTTTCTGGCCTTCGTTCCGGGCGCGCCCACCGAGGCATCGGTGATCTTCGACATGGTCGTGTCGGCGAGCAGCATCTACACCGGCTCGTGGCTCGAAGGGGCCGGAGCCGCTTTCGCCGAGAACCAAGCCCTGCGTTGGTTGGCCGACCTGGCCGGGTTCCCGAATTCGGCGGGTGGAGTGTTCGTGAGTGGCGGCACGGCCGGCAATCTCTCGGCGTTGATCGCGGCCCGCCATCGTTGGCGTTTGCGCGCGGCGGGTCGACTCGATCGCGTGCGCGGAATCATGATCGCCTCGGGCGGTGCGCATTCGTCGGTTGCCCAGGCCGCCCACGCCATGGACGCAGACGTCGTGTCAGCCCCCACGGACGAGCGCGGACGCCTCGATGGTGAGTCGGTGGCAACGGTGTTGGCTGGTCTGTCGGCATCCGATCGCGAGCGTGTGTTCGCCATCATCGCGACGGGTGGAACCACCAACCTCGGTGTGGTCGACGATCTCGACGGCATCTCGCGACTCTGCAACAGCGAGAACATCTGGTTCCACGTCGACGGTGCGTACGGGTTGGCGGCGTTGTGCGCTCCGAGTGTTCGTCATCAGTTCAACGGCATCGAACGGGCCGACAGTTTCATCGTCGACCCGCACAAGTGGTTGTTCGCTCCATACGACAGCTGCGCGCTGATGTACCGCAACATTCACGACGGTCGCCGCGCGCACACCCAGCAGGCCGAGTATCTCGACGTGCTGCACGGCGGTGAAGCCGAAGAAGGTCCGTGGCACGAGATGAATCCGGCCGACGTTGCGCATCACCTGTCACGTCGCGCTCGCGGACTTCCGTTGTGGTTCAGCCTGGCCACCCACGGCACGCGCGCGTACACCGAAGCGATGGAGACCACTCTCACCGTGGCGCGTGAGGCGGCCGCCGCCATTCGTTCGCGACCGAATCTCGAACTGCTGCTCGAGCCCGACCTCAGCATCCTCGTGTTCCGACGTACCGGCTGGACTCCCGAGCAGTACCAGCGATGGAGTGACGATCAGTTGAACACCGGCCAGTCGTTCGTTGTGCCTTCGTCGTGGAAGGGCGAGACTGTGTTGCGCTTCTGCATCGTGAATCCCCGCACGACCATGGGCGACATCACCGACATCCTCGATTCATTGGACACCACACCATGACTGCTCGTGCCGACCTATTGCTGAAGAACGCTCTCCTCGTCGCCACCATGGACGATCAGCGGCGCGAGTTGGCCGGTGGTTGGGTGGCCATCACCAATGGGCTCGTCTCGGGAGTCGGCAGTTCGGTCGACCCGATGCCCGAAGCGGCCGAGATCGTCGACGCGTCCGACTGTCTCATCACGCCGGGTCTCATCAACACCCATCACCACATCTACCAAAACCTCACGCGGGCGTTCCCGCCGATGACCGACAAGCCGCTGTTCGGCTGGTTGCAGTCGCTGTATCCGCTGTGGCGGGCCATCGACGAAGAGTCGGTGCACGTGAGTGCGTTCGTCGGATTGGCCGAACTCGCGATGTCGGGCTGTACCACCAGCACCGATCACCTGTACCTCCATCCGCGCGGTGCGGGCGATCTGCTCTCGGCCGAGATCGCGGCCGCGCGAGAACTCGGCGTTCGTTTCCATCCGACCCGCGGGTCGATGTCGTTGTCCGAAAAGGACGGCGGTCTTCCTCCCGACGATGTGGTCGCCGATGACGACGAGATCCTGGCTGCGAGCGAAGAGGCCGTACGGCGTCACCACGATCGCTCGCACGGGGCGATGGTTCGCGTGGCCCTCGCGCCATGCTCGCCTTTCAGCGTGACCGAACAGTTGATGGTTCGCTCGGCCGAGCTGGCCGAGAAGCTCGACGTGCGCCTGCACACGCACTTCGCCGAGAACGCCGAGGACGACGACTTCTCCATCGCGACGTTCGGTTGTCGCCCGATGGAGTACCTCGAGCGCACCGGCTGGTGCACCGATCGCACCTGGGTCGCACACTGCGTGATGCCCAATCCTGACGAAGTGAAGCGACTCGGAGCCGCGCGTATCGGTGTGGCCCACTGCCCGAGCAGCAACCTGATTCTCGCGTCCGGTATCTCGCCGGTCGTGCCGTTGCGCGCCGCTGGCGTGAAGGTGGGCCTCGGCGTCGACGGTTCGTCGTCGGCCGATTCGGCATCGCTGTGGCTCGAAGCGCGACAGGCGATGTTGTTGGCCAAGTTGCGCGACGGTGCGAGTGCGGGCACGGCTCGGATGGCACTCGACGTGGCGACGCGCGGGGGTGCTGGCTGTCTCGGTCGCGAAGGCGAGATCGGTGAATTGAGTGTCGGTGCGGTGGGCGACGTGGCTGTGTGGAAGCTCACCGGTCCGCAGTTCGCCGGTGCCTTGGCCGACCCCATCGAAGGCTGGTTGCGTTGTGGCCCTATCGGCGCCCACCACACGATCGTGCACGGTCGCTTCGTGGTGCGCGACGGTCGCGTGACTCACCGCGATCTCGACGACATGCTCGGTCGTCACGCGCGCGAGAGTCGACGCATTCAGCAACTCGACACCCGTGGCTGACCACTCGTTTCCGCACGCCGTCCTCTGGGACATGGACGGCACTCTTGTCGACACTGAGCCGTACTGGATCGACGCCGAGTACGACATCGTCGAAGCGCACGGTGGCACCTGGAGTCACGAACACGCCAAGGCGTTGGTTGGCTCCGACCTTCTCGATTCGGGTGAATACATCCGACGTCATGGTGGAGTCGACCGCTCACCGGCTGAAATCGTGGAGATGTTGCTCGACCGTGTGGTGGCGCGTGTTCGTCAGCAGATTCCGTGGCGACCCGGTGCGCGAGAGTTGCTCGGAGCCGTTCGTTCGGCCGATATCGACACCGCGCTCGTGACGATGTCGTGGAAACGCTTCTCCGACGAAGTGGTGGCGTGCCTACCCACGGGCAGTTTCACCGTGTCAGTCACCGGTGACGAAGTAACGCGAGGCAAGCCGCATCCCGAGCCGTACTTGTTGGCCGCCGAGCGGTTGGGTGTGCGACCGCAGGACTGCGTTGCGATCGAAGATTCGCCGACGGGCACACGCTCGGCTCTGGCCGCGGGTTGTCGCGTGCTCGGTGTTCCGCACGTGGTCGATATTCCCGCCGAGTTGGGCGAGTCGGCGGAATTCCCCGGCCGCCTCACCATCATCCCCACCCTCGACGGCCTCGCCCTCGGTGATCTGGTGACGATTTTCGACCGTATGGGTGAATAATCCTCACCAGAACACCAGGGGTGTTACGTGTTCCAGCGGGATTGGCCGAAGCGGTAGCCCACGCTGCGCACGGTCTGGATGAGGTTGGCGTGCTCTTCACCCAACTTCGCGCGCAGACGACGAATGTGAACGTCGACCGTGCGTGCACCGCCGTAGTACTCGTATCCCCACACGCGCGACAGCAGCATCTCGCGTGAGAACACCTTGCCCGGGTTCTGCACGAGGAACTTGAGCAGCTCGTACTCCATGTACGTGAGATCGAGCGGACGGCCGTCGACCGAAGCCTGATACGTCTCGAGATTGAGCACGAGCTGTCCGTAGTCGACCACGTCGGGTCGCGGGGCGCTCTGCGTGTACGACAGCAGATGGCGCAGACGCGCTTCGAGTTCGCGCGGGTGGAACGGGACCAGACAGAAGTCGTCGAAGAGTTCGTCGCGCAAAGTGAGATCGTCGAGTTGAGCGCCCGACACGAGAAGAAGAAGGGGAGCGTTGGCGGCGTCGCGCTTGCGAAGGGCGCGACAGAAGTTCCAGGCCGCATCGATGTCGTGATCGGCGCACACGATGGCTCCGGTCCAGCCGTCGGACGGCTCGGCCTTGGTGACGTCGTCGGCCGATGCGAACGACTTCCAGCGATAGCCGGCGAGATCGAGCGTCCGCACCAATTCGGGCGGAGGCGACTCGGGGAAAACGGCGATCAGGTCGGAAGTCATGTCAGGTGGAGCGCAGATACCTCTGCAGTTCGAATGGTGTCACCTGCGTCTTGTAACCGCGCCACTCGGAGCGCTTGTTGCGCAGGAACCACTCGAAGATGTGCTCTCCGAGGGTCTCGTACACGAGCGACGACGTTTCCATCACGCGCAGCGCATCAGCCAGCGACTGAGGCAACTGCTCGATACCGAGTTTGCCCAGGGCGTCGTCACCCATCTCGAAGAGGTTCGAGTCGGCTTCGGCCGGCAGTTCGTATCCCTGCTCGATTCCGCGTAGGCCGGCGGCGAGGATGACTGAGAAAGCGAGATACGGATTGCAGGCCGGATCGGGCGACCGGTACTCGATGCGGGTGGCCAAGGGATTGGCCCGCTTCGGGACCGGCACGCGGATGAGACCGCTGCGGTTGTTGCGAGCCCACGACACGTGAACCGGCGCTTCGAAACCCGGAACGAGACGCTTGTACGAGTTGACGGTCTGGTTGGTGATGGCCGTGATCTCGCTGGCGTGGAACAGAAGGCCAGCCATGAAGCGCTTGGCCGTCTCGGAGAGGTTGTACGGGTCGTCAGCCGAATAGAACGCGTTGCCGTCGGCGTTCGACAACGACATGTGCAGGTGCATGCCACTGCCCTGGACGCCCTCGAGCGGCTTGGGCATGAACGTGGCGTGCACACCTTGTGCAGCGGCGACTTCCTTCACCACGAGACGGAAGGTCATGACACTGTCGGCCATCGTGAGTGCGTCGGTGTGGCGTAGGTCGATCTCGTGCTGAGACGGCGCGTCCTCGTGGAACGAGTACTCGACCGGAATGCTCATGGTCTCGAGCGTGCGGATGGTCTCCTTGCGGAGACTGCCGGTCACGTCGGTGGTGGTGAGATCGAAGAACGATGCCTCGTCGAGAACACGCGGCGATTGACCGGGCTCGGGCGGAGCGAAGTAGAAGAACTCGATGTCGGGAGCGATGAGGAAGTCGAGACCCATCGCGTGCGCGCGCTGCAGGTTGCGACGCAACACCTGGCGCGGGTCGCCACCGAATGGTGAACCATCGAGATGATGAATGTCGCAGAACACGCGGGCCTCGGGAGCCTTGGCGTCGGCCCAAGGAAGCGTCACGAAAGTGTTCGCATCGGGAATGGCGAGCACGTCGCTTTCCTGAATACGCGAGAAGCCGTCGATCGACGAACCGTCGAAGGTCATGCCGTCTTCGAGAGCGTTCTCGAGTTCGGCCGGGCTGATGGCGAAACTCTTCAGGTTTCCGAGCACGTCGGTGAACCAGAGTCGGATGAGACGGACTCCGCGTTCTTCGACGGTGCGCAAGACGTAATCGCGCTGCTGTTCGAGCATGTTCACTCCTGCAGTCTGCCGTTGGCCCCGCGAATTCGGGCCGGAAAAGCAAGAGGGCCGGGTTTCCCCGGCCCTCTCTGGTGGCGACGTTGCCCCATCAGCCCCCGCACACCGTCTCGATCAAGAGACGCGTGACGGTGTACGGATCCATGTTGGCGTTCGGGCGGCGATCCTCGGCGTAGCCGCGGCCGGTCTTCTCGACCGTCCACGGAATACGAATGGACGCGCCACGGTTGGAGACGCCGTAGCTGAACTTGTTCCAGGGTGCGGTCTCGTGGTGACCCGTGAGACGGCTCTGGATGTCGTGGCCGTAGTTCTCGACGTGCAACATGACCTTGCTACCGATCGCCTCGCAGGCGGCGGTGATGGCCTTCATGTCGGTGTCGTTGCGCATGGCCTTGGTGGAGAAGTTGGTGTGCGCACCCGCGCCGTTCCAGTCGCCCTTCTGGGGCTTGGCGGCGAGGCTGATCACCACGTCGTAGTCCTCGGCGATGCGATGCAGCAACCAGCGGGCCACGGTGAGGTGGTCGCTCACGGTGAGCGCGTCAGCGGCACCGATCTGGAACTCCCACTGACCGGGCATCACTTCGGCGTTGGTGCCTTCGATGAGAAGACCAGCGTCGAGGCAAGCCTGCGTGTGCTCTTCGATGATGTCGCGACCCACGACGCGGCCGGTGCCGACGCCGCAGTAGTACGGACCCTGCGGAGCGGGGAAGCCGTTGCTGGGGAAGCCGAGCGGCGAGCCATCGGGGCGCATCATCGTGTATTCCTGCTCGATGCCGAAGATCATCTCGTCGGAGGCGAACTTCTTGGCCGCGTCGGCGCAGGCAGCGCGCGTGTTGGTGGGGTGCGGTGCACCGGTCTGCGCGAGCATGACCTCGCACAGAACGAGAATGTTCTTGCCGCCGCGAATCGGGTCGGGGCAGGTGAACACCGGATGCAGAGCACAGTCGGACTTGTCTCCGGGCGCCTGGTTGGTCGACGATCCGTCGAATCCCCAGATCGGCGGCGTCGTCACGTCGTCGGCCAGGATCTTCGTCTTCGAACGAAGAAGGGGCGTCGGCTCGGTGCCGTCGATCCAGATGTATTCGGCTTGGTAGGCCACGGGTCCTCCAGGGGGTGATGGTCCGGCACGTCGCCGGAGCTGTATGGGGCGAGCACAATCTCGCAGGAATCCGTTTCTTTCCCTTTGCCCAACTGTGAACGCTGTGTGAACCGTGCCGTGGTTCGGCCGCTGCGACGGGCCGAGCGTGACGAATCCAGCCTGCTCAGCACGACTTTTCTCGCCCGGGCCACGACCAGGCCGCCGTTAGCCTCGGCCAGGTGACGACACTGCGCATCGGGCTGGCCCAGCTCGACCCCGTGGTCGGCGACCTCGTCGGCAACCGAGCTTTGGTGCTCGATGCGTATCGCCGAGCGTCCGAAGCCGGATGCGACGTAGTGGTGTTCAGCGAACTGGTGATCACCGGTTACCCACCCGAAGACCTCGTTCTGAAACCCGGCTTCGTGCGCGACACGCGCACCGTCCTCGACGACATCGCCAAGGAGACCGGCGACTGCATCGCGGTCGTGGGTTTCGTCGACGTGGGTTCGGGCACTCACTCGGCCACGGGTCGACCGGTCATTCACAACGCCGCTGCGGTGTGCGGCCACGGTGCCGTGCACGGTGTGTATCGCAAACGTCTCCTTCCCAACTACGACGTGTTCGACGAAGAGCGCACGTTCACGCCGGGGTCGGGCGCGCATCATCTCTACGAGATCGCGGGCGTTCGTGTCGCCGTCTCCATCTGCGAAGACATCTGGTATGCCGATGGTCCGGTGGCCGAACAGGCCGCTGGTGGAGCGCAACTGAACCTCAGTCTCAACTCGTCTCCGTACCATCGCGGCAAGTCGGCTGATCGCGAGATCATGCTCGCTCGCCGTGCCCGCGAGAACACGTGTGCGATCGCGTACGTCAATCAAGTGGGCGGCCAGGACGAGTTGGTGTTCGACGGCGGCTCGATGCTGTTCGACGCGAGTGGCGCGCTCGTCGGTCGTCTGGCCAACTTCACCGATGGCTTGCTCGTGGCCGATCTCGACGTTCCGGTTGCCGCCACCGAGCCATCCCTGCCCGTCACCGTGTTGTCGACAGCATCACGATCGAACGGCCCGCGTCTCGACGCCGTCGTCGAACCAGTGGTCACCGACTTGGCCGAGTTGTACGAGGCCTTGGTGGTGGGCACCCGCGACTACGTGCGCAAGAACGGCTTCACCGACGTCGTCATAGGTCTCTCGGGCGGTATCGATTCGTCACTCGTCGCGTGCGTGGCTGTCGACGCGCTCGGCGCCGAACACGTTCACGGTGTGTCGATGCCGTCGCGCTACTCGTCGCAGGGTTCGAAGGACGACGCCTACGCCTTGGCCGAGGCACTGGGTATCGACGTTCGCACCATCTCCATCGAGCCGGCGTTCCAGGCGTATCTCGAGATGCTCGAGCCGAGTTTCACCGGACGCGCGGCCGATCTCACCGAGGAGAACCTGCAGAGTCGCTGCCGTGGCCAGATCCTCATGGCGCTGTCGAACAAGTTCGGGTGGATGGTGCTCACCACCGGCAACAAGAGCGAGATGGCCGTGGGCTATTTCACGATCTACGGCGACTCGGTCGGTGGTTACGCGGTCATCAAGGACGTGTTCAAGACTGACGTCTTCGCGCTCAGTCGATTCGTGAACGAGCGGGCGGGCGCCGAGGTGATTCCCGAATCGGTACTCACCAAACCACCGTCGGCCGAACTGCGCCCCGATCAGCGCGACGATCAAAGTCTTCCGCCGTACGACGTTCTCGATGCGGTCCTCGAGATGTACGTGGAGCGAGACATGACCGCGGCCGAGATCATCGAGATCGGACTGCCGAGTGACATCGTTCGTCGGATCGCTCGTCTGGTCGACATCAACGAATACAAACGGCGTCAGTGCCCGCCCGGAGTGCGCGTGACCGAGAAGGCCTTCGGCAAGGACCGTCGCCTACCGATCACCAACGGCTACCGCGGCTGATCAGACCGCAACGCGGGTGACGCGCGAGTGCACCCACAGACACACGATCACGAGCAGGGCGCAACCCGCACCGATGGTGGCCGGAACTTCGATGCCGTGGGCGTCGTACGTTGCCGTCGCCACGAGCGACATCACGGCTCGACCCATGGTGCCACCACCGATGGCGAATCCGAGTCCGCGCCCGGGTGATTCGGGGATCGCGTTGGCGGCCAGTGGGAGGAGGCTCACGATCGCGAACTCGAAACCGAGTAGAAAGAGCGCGAGCAAGACGAGTCCGCTCACTTCGTTGGTGTGACCGACCCAGAACAGCAGTCCGGTGGGCACGATCAACGCGGCACCCAAGGCCGTGCTTCGCTCCTTGCCCCACACGTCGGTACGCCGAGCACTCGTGATCGAGGCGAACAACTCGAACGCGCCGAGTCCGAAGGCGACCGCGGCGATGCGGGCTTCGTCGAATCCGAATTCGTCCTCGAGCCACGAGCCGAACGTGACGAACATGCACTGGCTGGCTGCCATCAAGAAGAACATGGAGCCGACGACCCACCAGCCGTGCGACGGCATCGGCACCTTGCGTTCTTCTCGTCGTGCCGTGTCGGCTCGAACGCTGTCGTCGCGAAGCCGCGATGCGACGACGAGGGTCATGACGGCGGTTCCAGCGGCACCGGCCACGTAACCCCACCGCCACGACGACGCCGAAGCGACCAGTCCCATGACGGTCACACCGAGGAGCAAGCCGAGAGCCCACGACGTCTCGGTGATGCCGACCACGCGACCGCGGCGTTCGTAGTCGACGTGATCGTTGATCCAGGCGGTGAGCCCCACGTCGAAGACCAACTTCGACGCACCGAGCACGGCGATGGCGACGGTGAAGACGACCAGGTTCGGACTGGACGCGGCCAAGGTGGTGGACGCGGTGACACCGAGAAGACCGCCGGCCATCGACGTGCGACGGGCCAGACGATCGACGACCGACCCGAGGTACGGAGCAACGATCATCATCAACTCGGTGATCATGAGGGCGACTCCGAGGCGTCCGAGACTCACGTCGAAGTCGTCGGAAATGCTCGCGAGGAACGGCGGGGCGAATCGGAAACACGCGTTGGCGTTGAGACGGGCAACCGTCAGAGCGACGACGTGCTGACGGGTCTCGGTCGGGTACGACTCGTCGAGAATTCTGTTCAGCACTGGTCGTCGTCGCTTCCGCTCTTGGCGATCAGGTAGCCGATCGCGCGCTCGGCCTTCGGATAGCGGTTGACCACTTTCCAGAACTCGGCGTCGTGGCGATCGACGACCAGGTGCGCGAGTTCGTGCACGATCACGTAGTCGAGGACCCACATCGGAAAACCGACCAGACGGGCCGACACGCGCACCTGTGCGGTGGACGGTGTGCACAATCCCCATACCGCCGTGAGATCGTCGGCCCATTCGATGGAGGCGGGCTCGGGCAGTCGATACGTGGACGCCAGCTTCCGAGCCCGGTCGACGAGATCGATCGACAAGGTCGCGGTCTTGCGCTCGAAGCGCTTGATCATCTCGCGGACCGATTCACTCTCTTCGTGCTTGCTCATCCAGGCCGGAATGGTGACGGTGATGAGTCGACCGTCGAGCCGGGCGGCCACGCTCCGCTTGCGTCGCTTCGATCTGATCACGCGCACGTCGAACGCGCTGTCGAAGAGAGACGGCTGGTATGCCGGCCCCTCGGTCACTCGACGGCCCCGGTGTTCTTCAGTTCGTCGGCCACCAATTCGAGAGGGAACAACAGTGAGCCGGCGCGCCAACCGTCGGTGAGGTCGTGCTCGAACCACGATCCGCCGAGATTCGGGAAACGGTGCTCCTTACCGGCGAGATGGCGGCGCAGGATGCGGATCACGCCACCGTGCGACACCACGAGCACACAGCCGCCCTGATGGAACCGGGTGATGTCGGCGAACGCCGCGAGCGCCCGCTCGCGAGTCGAGTCGGCTGACTCGAAGTTGTCGGGACGTCGCCCGGAGTCGAGCCATCCGGGCCAACCGCTGTTGATCTCCTGGCGTGTGAGGCCTTGCCAGTCGCCGGCCGCGTTCTCGCGCCAACGCTCGTCGACACGCCGAGTCGTGCAGCCGACCGTCTCGGCGATGAGATCGGCGGTCACACTCGCGCGTTCGAGATCGCTCGAGATCACGAGGTCGAACGGTGGACATTCGGCGGCGAGAAGTTGCGCGGCCTGTCGCGCTTGCAGACGCCCGAGTGTGGTGAGCGGGGGATCGGCCTGTCCTTGCCAACGACCCACCGCGTTCCATTCGCTCTGGCCGTGTCGAAGCACGAGCACCCGGGTCGTCGTCACGGCTGTTCACGGTATCCCCATGTACGCTTCGCTCGTGGCCACTGTCCGGCTCTTCGCCCAGGCTCGTGAGGCGGCCGGAACCGGTCGCGATTCACTCGATGGTCGCACCGTGGCCGAGGTCATCGATGCTGCGGTGCGAAAGTACGGCGCCGATTTCGAGCGAATCCTGCCGACGTGTCGAGTGTGGTTGAACGGCGAGGCCGTTCCGGTCGACACTCCTGTCTCCGACCGCGACGAAGTGGCAGTATTGCCTCCGGTGTCAGGAGGATGTCGATGAGCTCTCACGCGAACGATGCGTCGAACATGCCACTCGACCAACTACGCGCCGAGCGCGATCGCCTGCGTCACGAAGAAGACGCGGTGTCGTTCGTGCGTCGACTCGCGCAGGGTCGCATCGATCTCGTCGAAGCGGTTCGTCATCGTCAGTCATCGGGTGAGTCCACGTCGGTGGCCGACATCATTCGCTCCGGGGTCGGTCCGGCACCCAGTACTGGGTCGGCCCGTCCTCCGCGTGACACCGAGGTAGCGGCCGATCACCCGCTCGTGACCGAGTTCGATCAGTTGTGCGACGGCCTCGGATTCGACGAGATGATCGAACTCGACCGACCGGGCCTCGATCGTCTCCACGACGGACTCGTGGCGTTCGAAGCGGCCCAGAGCGGTCGCCGTCGCGACCTGTTCGAGCGCATCGATGCGCTGACTGCCGAGTTGGTCCGTCGCTATCGCGATGGCGACGCCTCGGTCGACTCGCTGCTCCAGGGCTGACCAGGCCCGGAGGGCCGATCAGGGCTTCTTCGGCGACCGCCGATAGGTTCACCCTTCTATGACGCGGGTGGCGATGCTCTCGTACCACACCTCGCCGCTGGCCCAACCCGGTGTCGGCGACTCGGGCGGGATGAACGTCTACGTGCGCGAACTGGTGGCCGCTCTCGCCCACGCCGGTGTCGAGTGCACCACCTACACCCGTGAGTGGCGCTCGGGTCTGCCGCGTGAGATCCACGTCGAGCCCAACCACACGGTCGTCCACGTGCCGGCCGGTGCATTCGATCTGCGCAAGGAAGAACTCGAAGGAGTCGTCCCTCAGTTCACCGACTTCGTACTCGACGATCTCCGTCGCCGTCCGGCCGATGTGGTGCACGCCAACTACTGGCTGTCCGGTATCGCCGGGCACTCCATCAAGCACGAGGTCGGCATTCCGCTCGTCAGCACGTTCCACACACTCGCTCGCGTGAAGGCCGAGGGTGGCGACCCTGAACCCGAGCGCCGCGAACGCATCGAGGCATCGATCATCGGTTGCGCCGATGCGATCTGCGTGTCGTGCGACGAAGAAGAAGATCAGTTCCGTCGTCTGTACGGCGATCCCCCCGGAGCCATGGAAATCGTGGCCCCCGGTGTGGAGCACGCATTCTTCACACCAGGCGATCGCCGTGGTGCGCGTCAGGCACTCGGCATGGGCGACGGACCCGTGATGTTGTTCGTGGGTCGCATCCAACCCTTGAAGGGTGTCGACGTGGCCGTGCGCGCTCTGGCGGCACTCGGTCGTCCCGATGCTTCGTTGTACGTGGTCGGAGGGTCGAGTGGGGCCGATGGCGATGCGTACGTCGACTCGGTGCACGAGTTGGTGAATCAGTTCGGCCTGCGCGATCGCGTGCACTTCGTTCCGCCGCAGGCACACCACATCCTGTCGAGCTACTACCGCGCCGCCGACGCGGTGTGGGTGCCGAGCCGTTCCGAGAGCTTCGGTCTGGTTGCACTCGAAGCCGCTGCGTGCGGAATCCCGGTGGTGGCCAATGCCGTCGGAGGCTTGCTGTCGCTCGTCGACCACGATCGAACCGGATTCCTGGTGGCCGATCGCGACCCCGAATTGTTCGCCCGACACACGCGCGAATTGCTCGACAACACCGATCGCGCGCGAGCGATGGGTGCCGCTGCCGCCGAACTCGGTCGCCGCTACACGTGGAGCTTCGCGGCCGCCCGCTTGCGCCGTCTGTACACCGACGTCACGTCTCGCTCTCTCGTCAACTGCTCGTGAGCGATCTGTTCGACGACGAGTCACTCGCCGTCCTCGAACGGCAGATCGACGAATGGCTCGGAAATCTGCGTTCGACCAATTCGGCCATCGTGGCCATCGATCACGCCGAGCCCGAGCCGGCCTTTCGTTCGCGCTGGTACGTGCGTATGGCGGGGGAGTCGAAGGAGTTCACCACCATCTGGATCACTCTCGGTCAACGCACACTGCGGTACGAGACGTACGTGATGCCAGCCCCCGAGGAGAATGCACTCGAACTGTTCGACAACCTGTTGCGTCGCAACGACCGATTGATTGGTGCGCACTTCTCCATTGGCGCCGAAGACGCGGTGTTCCTCCGCGGCGATCTTCCGCTGTCGGCGTTGTCGGAAGCCGAACTCGACCGCATCGTGGGCTCCACCTATGCGTACGTCGAGCAGTCCTTCCGACCGCTGTTGCGAATCGGCTTCGCTTCGCGCTTCCGCGACGAGTGACTCGCTCCCACCTTCACCCGCTCCGCCGGTGCGGTCGGGAAGTCGTACCGGCGGAGCTCACCGGGCTGATTAGCGTGAGCGCATGAGTCAGTCGACCTTGGCCGTCATCGGAGGCGGCAACATGGGCGCCGCTTTGGTCGGTGGCCTCCTGGAGAGCGGTGCGGTGGCGGCCCACGACGTGGTGGTGGTCGAGGTCGTGGCAGCTCGTCGTGAGGCCCTGGGTTCGATGTTTCCGGGCGTTCGTGTGATCGACGCGCTCACCTCGAACGATCGATGTGATGCGGCCATCATCGCGGTCAAACCCCCCGACGCCGCCGCGGCTGCCGCGGTGGCGGTGAAGGCCGGTGCCCGACGAGTTCTGTCGATCGCCGCGGGAGTCACTCTGGCCACCCTCGAGCGGGCCTGCGGCAGTGGCGTGGCCGTCGTTCGGGCCATGCCCAACACTCCGGCCCTCGTAGGCGCTGGTGCCAGTGCGATCACAGGTGGAAGTGATGCAACCGATGTCGACATCGCGTGGGCCGAATCGATTCTCGGTTCGGTCGGAATCGTCGTGCGCGTCGACGAATCGCAACTCGATGCGATCACCGGACTCACCGGCAGTGGCCCGGCGTATCTCTTCCTCGTTGCCGAATCACTCATCGATGCCGGCGTGAACGCCGGACTGTCGCGTGACATGGTCGAAGATCTCGTTCGTCAATTGTTCGTCGGTTCGTCGCAGTTGCTCGCACAGGGTCGACCGCCGTCCGAACTACGCGCGCAGGTCACGTCACCGAACGGAACGACCGCCGCTGGCATCGCCGTGCTCGAAGCGCGTGCACTGCGCGCGGCGTTCGACGAGGCCGTTTCGGCGGCGACTCGACGCAGTCGCGAACTCGGTTCGTGACACTGCTCGCACGACACGTTTCGTGTTCACCCTGCGTAGCGATTTAGCACGAAAATTCGATTTTTCTGCACGCAGCAAACATCGGAATTTTTCTTGCTCCATCGCTTTCTTTTGCAGGACATTCGTGTCTAAGGTGCGCCATAGGTCACAAGACCACCGGCTCTTCGTAGCCGGGAGACGCGCCCGAAAGGGCAGCGCCGACAGGGCCGGTGCCATCGGGGGGTTGGCACCGGCCCCGTCGCATTATCCGGCACTTCACTGACACACTGAGGCCGATGTCATCGCGTCGCTACGACACCGTGTCGTTTCTCTCCGATTTCGGACACGGCTCCGACGCGGTCGGAATCATCAAGTCGATCCTGCGCGATCTCGCACCCGACGTCGTCGTGATCGACATTGCTCACGACATCACTCCGTTCGATGTGCGCGCTGCATCACTCGCATTCGCGCGCGCGGTGCCGTATCTCCCCGAAGGAATCATCATCACGAGTGTCGACCCGGGCGCAGGAGGCAATCGTCGCATCATCGCCGTCGAGATCGCCGGTGGTGCGGGCATCGTGATCGGCCCTGACAACGGACTCATCGCGACGGGCGTCGCTCTCGCGGGGGGAGCCGACCGCGCGGTGGTTCTCGATCGCGACGAACATCATCTCGCATCACCCGGTGCCACCTTCGCCGCTCGTGACGTGATGGCTCCGGTGGCGGCGGCGTTGTGTGCTGGTGCTGATCTGTTCGCAGTGGGCACCGAAATCGATGCCGCGACTCTCTTGCCGAGTGTGGTTCCGATTCCACGGGAAGAGAACGGCGGACTCGCGTGCGAGGTCATCTGGATCGATCGCTTCGGCAACTGTCAGCTCAACGTGTCGGTTGACGATCTCAGCACCGTCTGGGGCGCCGTGCCGGAGCGTGTGCGTGTGTCGTGGGGTGACAACGTGCGCAACCTGCGCATCACCACCTCGTACGCCGATCTCGGTGCGGGTGCGCTCGGCCTCGTGGTCGACTCCACTGGCCTCTTGAGTCTGAGTCTCGACCGGGCCTCGGCTGCACGCGAACTCGGGATCGGTGAGGGAGAAGGGGTGCTCATCTCTCCCTCCGACGAGCAGGGAGTCACCGTCCCGGTCACTCTGCGTGCGTGATCGGGTGCTCGACCGGCCCCCAGGGCTAGGGTGATTTCGTGCGTCCGGCTACGACCCTGACCATGGCCCTGCTCATGGCGGCGATCTTCATCGCGGGGATCGTGTCTCTCCTGCGTCTCTGAACGGCCCGTCGTGAACCTCGCCAGCATCATCGATCAACACGCCGACGCCGCACCGGCGATCATCAGCCGAGGTGTCGTCACCGATTACCGCATGCTCCGCGAGCAGGTCGAGGCGTTTCGTGGCTCGTTGGCCGAGTTGGGTGTTCACAAAGGTGATCGCGTGGCCCTTCTGTGCGGCAATGGCTCCGCATTCGTCGTGGCCTACTTGGCCGTGGTCGGCATGGGTGCCATTGCGGTTCCGCTCAATCCGCTGAGTCCCACACCCGAACTGCAACGCGAACTCGAAGTGGTCGATCCGTCGGTGGTGGTCGTCGAGGCTTCGGCGGTCTTCACGTTCGGTGGTGTGTCGCGTCGCGAACTCGGAAGTCTGCGCCACATCGTCGTGACCGACGAGAAGAGTGCCGCACAGTTGAAGGGCGACGCCGAGATCCACTCGTTCGACGCGTTGTTGGCCGGTCCGGCGAGTCCGTGTGTGCCGGTCGATCCCGACCACCCGGCGGTGCTCGTCTTCACGAGCGGAACGGCTGGCGCATCGCGCGCGGCAACCTTGTCGCACGGCAACTTGCTGTCGAACATCGACCAGAGCAACTCCACCTCCGATCACATCAAGCAGGGCGACGTGGTGTTCGGAGTGTTGCCGATGTTCCACATCTTCGGACTCAACGTGGTGCTCGGCGTCACCTTGCATGCCGGCGCCTGCGTCGTGCTCGTGCAGCGCTTCGATCCGATCACCGCGGTCGAAACGATCGCCGAGCGCAACATCACGATCTTCCCGGGCGCACCGGCGTTGTGGGTGGCCATGTCACTCCTCGAAGGAGTTCCGGCTGAAGCGTTCGCGTCGATTCGTCTCGCTCTCACCGGTGCGGCCCGAATGCCCGACGACGCAGCCGACCGTCTGCTCACCAAGTTCGGTGTGCAACTTCGCGAGGGGTACGGCCTCACCGAAGCGGCGCCGGTGGTCACCAGTTCGGTGGGTGTGGAAGCACGGCGTGGTTCGGTGGGCAAGGCCGTCGACGGAGTTGACGTTCGCGTGGTCGACGAGACCGGCAACGACGTGTTGGTGGGCGACAGCGGCGAAGTGTGGGTCAAGGGCCCGAACGTCTTCGTGGGTTACTGGAACGATCCCGATGCCACCGCGCGCGTCCTCGACGAGGACGGCTGGTTGCACACCGGTGACGTCGGGACCATCGACGCCGACGGCTATCTGTACTTGCTCGACCGAGCCAAGGACTTGATCATCGTCTCGGGGTTCAACGTATTCCCGGCCGAAGTCGAAGAAGTGCTCATGAAGCACCCGGCCGTGTTCGAAGCCGGTGTGGTCGGAGTGCCACATCCGCAGACCGGCGAAGCGGTGCGTGCGTTCGTGGTCTTGAATCCGGGAGCGGTGGCCGACGAAGACACGCTCATCGATCACTGCCACGACTACATCGCTCGGTACAAGTGCCCGAGCAAGGTCCT
Source organism: uncultured Bifidobacterium sp. (assembly GCA_964513215.1). Classification (GTDB taxonomy): domain Bacteria; phylum Actinomycetota; class Acidimicrobiia; order Acidimicrobiales; family Ilumatobacteraceae; genus Casp-actino8. Next base: position 4,509 of record CAZELU010000032.1, on the reverse strand, counting down.
GATCGTTCCCGAACTACCCCACAACCAGTTCGGAAAACTTCTGCGCCGCGCTCTCTGAGCGCCGTGGTTCGGTGACCGCCACCAAGAAGCCGCCGAACAAGATCACCACACCGCTCACCAGGGTGACCGCGAAGGCTCGATCTTCTCCGAGTCGACCGGCCAGCGAGCCGCTGGTGGACAACGTGAGAGTGCCGATCGCGATCAAACCGTTGGCCCACGCATGACGTGCCACGCTCACGACGTGTCGTGTCGCCGATCCGACCGCGGGAGTGCGACCACGAACGACGCGAGCGATCGACCACAGCGCGCCGATGATGATCACGAGTGCAGCCACACCTGATCCGACTGCGGCGAACGCTCGTGGTGCAGCGTCGAAGATCTCGCTCCCCTTGGGCATGTCGTCAGGCACGATCGCACCGTTGGTGGGTGCGGTGAAGACGACACCAGCAGCGGCGCCCGACAGACCGATGAGCCAGGTGCGGATGCGATCGCCCACTGCTCGGCCGGCGAGGAGATACACGGTGCCCAGGGCCAACCACGGAACATTGAGAATCGCGCCAGCGAGATAGAAGACGCGGAACGACGCCAGGCTCCAGCCACGCGCTTCGGCCCACCACAACGCGGCTGATCCGACGGCGAAGAGAACGAGCGAGATCGTCCAGGCCGCCTCGTGCGGACGACGACGTCGACTCCAGCGATCGAACGTGGAGATCGCGAACACCGTTGCGATGAGAGTTGCGGCAGCGGCGAGGGCCACGTCGACGGTCACGTCGCCAAGGCTACGAGCGGCGGCGTCCGACGGTGACGGACGACCGATGTGCGAGGCGAGCGCGAGTCATCGTCCGAAAGGGCCAACCCCTAGCGTTTCGCCTGATGCCCGACCGCCCCCGTCGCCGGATCCCCGAAGCAACTGTTTCGCGCCTGCCCGTGTACTTGCGCATCCTCAACGAGTTGGCGGGTGAAGGCGTCGACCACGTGTCGTCCGATCGTCTGGCCGAGTTGGCCGGAGTCAACGCGGCCAAGGTTCGCAAAGATCTGTCGTACCTCGGCAGCTACGGAACCCGTGGTGTCGGATACGAGGTCTCGTATCTCGTGTACCAAGTGCAGCGTGAGCTCGGTCTCAACCACGAGTGGCCGGTCGTGATCGTCGGTGCCGGCAATCTCGGTCAAGCGTTGTCGGGTTACGACGGATTCGGGCAACGTGGTTTCCCGGTCGCAGGCATCGTCGACGTCGACACGTCGAAAATCGGTTCGGTCATCGGCGGTGTGCGGGTTCGCCACATCGACGATCTTCCGCAGATCGTCGCGTCGCGCCAGGTCTCGATCGGTGTGGTTGCGGTTCCCGGTGCTTCGGCCCAGGACGCGGCCGAACGTCTGGTTCGCGCCGGCGTCACCAGCATTCTCAACTTCGCTCCGATCGTGTTGTCGGTTCCGCGCGGCATCACGGTTCGCAAGGTCGACTTGGCGCTCGAACTGCAGATCCTGAGCTACTACGAACAGCGTCGCGCCGGCACGCTGCACATCGTTCCCGGCCAGGGCAAGAGCGCCTCAGCCTGACGCACCAGGCGACGTACGCTTCCGACGTGCGTCCATTCGGCCGATCACTCGGAACCCTCGCACTCGTCGTGCTCGTTCTTCTTGCGTTGCGGGCCTGCGCGCGTAGTGGCGACGACACGTCGGCCGCCCCAGTGATCGAGTCACGACGCATCGACCTGGCTGCTCTCACATCGACGGTTCGTTCGGGGGAGCCGTGGTCGGTGATCGACGGAGCCATGAACGGCAACGCCACCGTGGTATTGGCCAACGGTCGGGTTCTGCAACTGACGGACGGAACCCTCGGTGAGTCGACGTGCTTGTTCCCCGATGTCACGAACGCGTGTGTGCTGTTAGCCGACACGTTGGGTGACGGAATCGTGTGGTTCTCGCTCGTCTCGGCCCCGCCGAGTGGATCGAAAGAACTCGAGTTACCCGCGATCACCCAACTCCTCGACGGAGTGACTTACGCACGCCTCGAGAATGGAATCGAGGTGCCGCTGCTCGATCGGGTCAGCCGGCGTTGCGAAGAGGAGTCACCCAACTTGTCGTCGTTCGTTCAGCGGCATCGCGACGAGCACGTGACGATCCTCGATCTCGATCGCGGTGAAGTGTCGGCCGTGCGTTGCACGACCGGCTGAGATCAGGCGTTGGGCGCCAGACGCACGATGGCCGCTGCTGCCTTGTAAGCGGCCTCGGCCGGACCGATCTCGTCGGGCCGCAACAGGTTGGCCATGATGCGCAACACCCACTCCATGAGTGTGCGACTCTGCATGCCGACCCGACTCAACTCGCGCATGATGGCCGGGCGACCGATGATGCGAGCGAAGAGACGCGCCACCTTGAAGTACTGGCCGTACTCGTCGTCGAGCATCGACTGGTAGCGCTGCAGAGCCGCCGGATCGTTGGCACTGATCGCTTGGTGCAAGATGTCGGCGGCGATGCGCGCGGTCTCGTACGCGTAGTCGATGCCTTCACCGTTGAACGGATTGACACTGCCAGCCGCATCACCGACCACGAGGTACGTGGGCCCTGACTTCGGCCCGACCGATCCACCCATCGGGATGCGTCCCGATGTGGCCTTGCACGTGGGTGCACTCGGGTCGATCTCCCAACGATCGGCGATCATGTGCGCGTACTCGGTGAGGAGATGTGTGGTGTTGACGGTCTTGAAGTCACGGAACGTCGACAGCAAACCCACACCGATGTTCACCGTGCCGTCACCCACCGGGAAGATCCAGCCGTAACCCGGTAGCGGGTTGCCGTTGCGATCTTTCACGTCGAGCGCCGACTCGATCCAGGGATCGGCGTGACGCGGTGTTTCCCAATACGTGCGAATTGCCGTGCCGTACGGCCACTCCTTGGTGCGAAAAGTTCCGAGTGCACGACCGAAGCGGCTGTTCGCACCATCGGCGACCACCACGTATCGCGCGGTGATGTCCTTGTTCGTTCCGTCCTTGGCCGTGACGTGGGCACCACGCACGAAACCACGCTCGAGAATCGGCGCGTTCGCTTCGTGACCTTCCAGCAATGTCGCGCCGGCCTTCACGGCGTTGTATGCGACCATGGTGTCGAGTTCGCTACGACGCACGACGTAACCGTGCTGCGGGTAGATCGGATGAGTTGGCCACTGCAGTTCGAGTTCGCGTCCGTGAGCGGTGGCGCGCAGTCCTTCGTAACGGTGGTACTTCGCGAGTGAATCGCCGAGCCCCATGTCGTGAATCTGCTTCACTGCGCGCGGTGTGAGACCGTCGCCGCACGTTTTCTCGCGCGGGAACGCCTTCTTCTCGATCATCACTACGTCGTGGCCGTGTTGAGCCAACCAATAGGCGGCCGCCGAGCCGGCCGGGCCGGCACCGACGACGAGAACGTCGTGCTGAGGGGTCATGGAGTCAGTGTGCCTGGCACGACGACGACGTGCTCAGGTGGGCGAGGTGCGAATGCGGGGGTGATGCGTTCCGTCGGTCACACGGCGATCACTCGCCGCCACCGACCATCTCGCCCGCGGTCGTACCGAGACGCGGGTCGGTGCCGATGTTCAGCTCGGGGCTGTCGAACGTGAGTGATCCGCCCTCCAAGTTGGCGAAGATCTCGCTCTCGGGGCTGCACCACTTCTCGTATTCCTCGGCCCAGTCGCCGGAGGGATCGGCCCCCGACAGGTCGTACCGGATGTGGCAGACCAGTCCGAGAATCTCGTAGTCGGTGAGCGCGCCGCCGTACTTGGCCCCCTGGGCCGGCATCGGGCTGCCGTTGTACGAGTAGGGGGCGTGGGCGCCACCCTCACGGTTGGGGTCGCCGTAACTGGCCACCCCGGCGGCCCGGAAGGCCTCCGAACCGACGTAGACCCAGTTGAGCATGTCTTCGATGTGGGGGAACGTGAGGAGCGACTCGCCGTCCTTCAGGACACGGCCGGCCCCACCCGAACCGTCGGCTCCGTGGCACGACGCGCAGGCTCCGTAATTTTCTTGTCCAATGAGGATTGGGCCGCTGGCCTCGGCTTTTTGCGGCTGGAGACCCCGGACGTACATGAAGACGAAGAGGGGCAGGAGCGACAAGGTGAGCATGGCCCAGGACGGAATCCGACCCCGCTTCTTGGCGGCGGCCACGTACGGCGGGTCGGGCTTGACCGGCGGGGCGGCCGGCTCGGGGGCGGCGGCCCGGGTGGCCGGGGCAGCCGCTGCAGCGGCGACGACCTCACTGCCCGTAGCGGCCGGAGCACTGGAGGAATCACCCGAACCGCCGGCTTTGCGGTCGCGAGAGCGCTTCAGGAGGTGCTCGGGAATCTCGGTCACTGACCAGTCCTTTCGGGGGACCCTGCGGGGGTCGCAACGACGTGTACGAGATTAGAGCCCATCGCGCTGAACAACGGAATTTGCGCCCAAGTTCACGCTCGCTTCATCCGCCCTCGTTTCATCCGACGAGCGCGACGCGTGTCACCGCGCGAGCGTGACCGATGATGAGCCGCGAACTTGTGCA
>CAZELU010000031.1:16265-22007 GCA_964513215.1 uncultured Bifidobacterium sp. | reverse complement strand
ACCGCGAGTGACGTGGCGCGCCACGCCGCAATGATTTCTTCGAGGCCGGCTTGATCGAGTGATCCGCTGTCGAGATCTTCGAGGGCCGACCACATCTCGGCCAGGAATGATCGGATGTCGTCGGCATCGAGATGCTGAATCCAACGAATCGCTGTTGGAACACCACCGCACTCGATCGTGTGCAGAGCGAGCGCCCATTGCGCCACCGACTCGGCGCGTTCGAGAGCGTCGAGCCGCGTGAACACCAGCGCCGTTCCGTCGACCGCCCGGACGAGTGCTCGGTCGCGGGAGGCCGCTTCGAGGAGCTCGACGCGGCGTTCTTTCACGTCGGTGGCGGTGTAGATGGTCGACGGCATGGGGTCATAATAATGGTCAGGATCCTGACCACAACGCCCGAAAGGCTGGAACTTTTCCCAGGTTCGGTGCGTTGTTGGGGCTGGGGGAGGTGGCTAGGGTCGGTGTTGTTCGGAATCCCGAACCGCTCTGGTTGCCGAGTTGTCGCGCCGAGTGCCTCCCCGAGGGATCGCCGGGGGCTGTTCATTCGCCCCCTCCTCTTCCCCTCGTCTGAAAGCAGGTTCACGTGGCAGCAGATGCCCTCGAACAGTCAGTGCTCGAGTCGAAGGACAAAGAGCAGCTCGTCGCCATTGCCACGGCCCTCGGCCTGAAGTCGGTCGCGCGCGCCAAGAAGGAGGATCTCATCAAGAAGATCCTCGACACCGTGGGTGCATCGGGTGGTCCGGCCGAAGCGCCGGCCAAGCCCTCGCGTGGCCCGGGTCGTCCGCCCAAGACCGATCGCGCCGAATCGAATGGTGAGTCCGAGGCTCCGGCCGCGAAGTCGTCGTCGAGCAAAGGTGGCGACGACGTGATCGTCGGCCCCGATGGCGAACCGCTCGCCGAATGGGAAGCCGAACTCGTGCGTCAGGGCATCTCCACCGCCACCGAAGAAGTGAGTGGTGAAGGCGGCGAGCGCGCCCCGCGCGGAGACCGTCAGGATCGCGGCCCGCGCCAAGATCGTGGCGACCGTCAGGACCGTGGTGACCGCGGCGATCGCGGAGATCGCGGCCCGCGCCAGTTCAACGATCGCGGCCAAGGTGGCCAGGGCGGTCAGCGCAATTTCGACAACCAGCGTCAGTTCGATGGTGAAGGCGGACGTCGCCGTCGCCGCCGTCGCGGACGCGGTGGACGCGACGAAGGCCCGCAGGGCGACGATCGCGATTACTTGCAGAACGACTTCGGCAACGAAGGCGGCCAGGGCGGCGAGCCCACCACCGTCGAAGTGTCGGGTTATCTCGACCTGCGCGACGAGGGCTACGGCTTCCTGCGCGTGAAGGGCTATCTGCCCAGCCGCGACGATGCGTACATCTCGGTGAAGCAGACACGTCAGTACGGATTGCGCAAGGGCGATCACGTCACCGGTACCGCACGTAGTGCGGGTCGCAACGAGAAGAACCCGGCGTTGCTCGAGATCCACACCGTCAACGGTGGCGAGCCCGACAAGGTCAAGAATCGCCCGCGATTCGAAGATCTCACGGCTCTGTTCCCCGATCAGAAGTTGCGTCTCGAGAACCCACTCGACCCGACCGACATGACGGCGCGCATCATCGACTTGATCTCGCCGATCGGTAAGGGTCAGCGCGGAATCATCGTGTCGCCGCCCAAGGCCGGTAAGACCACGATCATGAAGACGATCGCCACGGCGATCGAGCGCAACAGCCCCGAAGTCGAACTCATTGTGTTGCTCATCGACGAGCGTCCCGAAGAAGTGACCGACATGAAGCGCACCGTGCGCGGTGAAGTCATTTCGTCCACGTTCGATCGCCCGTCCGACGAACACACGGCTGTCGCCGAGCTCGCGCTCGAGAAGGCCAAGCGTCGTGTCGAAGTGGGCAAGGACGTCGTGATCATCCTCGACGGCATCACGCGTTTGAGTCGTGCGTACAACCTCGCGGCGCCCGCGAGCGGACGCATCCTCTCGGGTGGTATCGACGCTGGCGCGTTGTATCCGCCCAAGAAGTTCTTCGGTGCGGCGCGCAATGTGGAAGAGGGTGGCTCGCTCACGATCCTCGCGACGGCGCTGGTGGAAACGAACAGCCGCATGGACGACGCGATCTTCGAAGAGTTCAAGGGAACCGGCAACATGGAGTTGCGTCTCGACCGCCGTTTGGCCGAGAAGCGCATCTATCCGGCCATCGACGTGGACGCGTCGAGCACCCGTCACGAAGAGCTGCTGTTCGACCGCAAGCAGCTCCAGATGGTGTGGCGTCTGCGCCGCGTGCTGTCGGGTCTGGCCGCCGAGGGCAACCCGGCTCCGGGCCTCGAACTGCTGATGGACCGCCTGAAGCAGTTCAAGACGAACGACGAGTTCCTGGCCGAAATCGGCAAAACCCCCACCATGTGACCCGGTGGGGGCTTCGACCCCCACCGATACACTCACCCAGGCCCGAAACCGGGGAGCACGAAGGAAGAACCATGAAGGCCGAGATTCACCCGAAGTACGACACCGTGTCGGTTCGCTGCTCGTGCGGCAACAACTTCGAGACCCGTTCCACCATCCCCGGTTCGCTGAACGTCGAATTGTGCAACGAGTGCCACCCGTACTTCACGGGCAAGCAGAAGCTCGTCGACACCGGTGGACGCGTCGAGCGCTTCAACAAGCGTTACGGCGACCGCACCGCCAAGGCCAAGAAGAACTCCTGACCCTGTTGTTTTGGTGAGGATTCTTCACCTCATGGGTGAAAAATCATCACCAGATCATCAGTGATGCATCGTGTCTGGTCCCGCTGAAGATCCTGATCGACGCTCACGACTTCTCGCGCTGACGCTCGCCGCGTTGGTCCGCGACCACTTCGGAGTCACCTCTTTCGATGCCGCCACTGGCTTCAGCCGTGGTGCCGCCGGAACAGCTGGCAATCAAGCCTTCGTACTCGTGGACGATCATCCCGCACGCGGACTCGGAGCCGCTCTCGCCTGGGCGTCACGTCACGAAGTGGACGACGTGCACCTCATCGCCTCCAGCGCCACCGGATTGCTCGCTCGTCGCGCCACGCAGTTCCGCACGCGAGTGACGGTGTGGCATCGCGACGACCGTACGCTGATCGAAGCCGTGCCGGAGGCGTTCCCCGAACCGCGCGATGTCGCGCCCGAACACATGGCGTTCGAAGCCACCATCGTCGAAGCCGGAGCGCGCGCGTCGATCGAACACGGCGTGTTGGCTGGCGAAGTCCGCGGTCTCGAGGTCTGCCGTGCGGTGACCGATCCGCACACCGGTGCGCACCGCCTCGAAGTCGGAGTGGGGGAGCACGATCGTGAGGCTTTCGGCATGCTGCACGGCGACACACCCACGGCCGATTCGCTGCGTCGGATCGTCCGCATCGTCGACGCTCACCGTTCGCCCGGCGCCGATCCGCATCCGCTCAATCGACTCGGCGCCGAACGGGCGTTGCGCGATCGTGTGCTCGCCGATCCGTCCCTGATCGGTGCTTCATCACTCGTTACCGCCCCACCTCCGGTTCCGCGCGCCAACCTGAAGGACCCTGTCCCGTGCGTTGCTCGAGGCACAACCGCCGATGGTCGCGACGTGATTGCGGTGTTCTCCACCGGTATCGATCTCGACGTGGTTCCGTTCGCGGCCGACGCGCGCCTGGCTCTGGTCGGTGGCGATCACCCCGACACCGATCTGGTGATCGTGGTTCCCGAGCGCGATGCATCGCCGGTCACCAAGCGTCTGTCCGAGCGACTCGTGCACCCCGCGCGCATCGTGGGCATTCGGCATCCCTAACCTGGGATCGCCATGGCTGAGCAGTCGACGTCCGATCGTTGGGATGCGCTGCTGAACGAACACGCCACCATGGAAGCGTTGTTGTCGGATCCCGACGTCGTGAGCGATCAGCGCCGACTGCGCGATGTCTCGCGCCGTTACAAGGAACTCGGCCCGGTGGTGGAATGCATTCGCACCATCCAGTCGCGCCAGAGCGATGCGCAGGCGGCCGCCGATCTGCTCGGACTCACCGACGACGCGAGCGAGCGCGAATCGTTGAAGGACGAGAAGCTCGCCGCCGAGGCCGATGTCGTGCGTCTCGAAGAGGAGCTCAAACTTCTCCTCCTGCCGAAGGACCCCAACGATGGACGTCCGGTGATCCTCGAGATCCGTGGCGCCGAAGGCGGGGAGGAGGCCAACCTCTTCGCGCGTGATCTCTACGACATGTACGTGGGGTACGCGGCGCGCAAGGGATGGAAGACCGAGACGCTCGCGTTCGACCCGTCCGATCTGGGCGGTGTCAACCAGGCCACGTTCGTGATTCGTGGTGACGATGCGTGGTCGCGGCTGAAGTACGAGGGCGGGCCGCATCGTGTGCAGCGCGTGCCGGTCACCGAGAGCCAAGGGCGCATTCACACGTCGTCGGCCACGGTGATGGTGCTGCCCGAGGCCGAAGAAGTCGACGTGCAGATCGACGACAAAGATCTTCAGATCGATGTGTTCCGTTCGAGTGGCGCGGGTGGCCAGAGCGTGAACACCACCGATTCGGCAGTACGCATCACGCACATCCCCACCGGCATCGTGGTGTCGATGCAGGACGAGCGCAGTCAGATCCAGAACCGGGCCCGCGCGATGACGGTGTTGCGTTCGCGACTGTTGAAGGCGGCGCAAGAAGAGCAAGACGCGAAGATGTCGGCCGAACGCCGTTCGCAGGTGGGTGGCGGTGGCCGCAGCGAGAAGATCCGCACCTACAACTTCAAGGAGAATCGCCTCACCGACCACCGCATCGGTTTCACCATCTACAGCCTGAGCGATGTGCTCGCGGGCGATCTCGATTCGGTGATCGATGCGTTGGCCAACGACGAGCGCGCGCGCCAGTTGTCGGGCGAGGACGACTGAATGTCCGAGCACCTCACGTGGCGGCAGTTGTGGGCCGACACCGCGAAGGTTCTCGACGATCGACCGGCGGCGCGTTGGTTGTGCGAGACGGCGTGTGGTCTCGACGGTGACGAGTTCACCGCCGCACTCGACGAACCCGCCACCGAACGCATGGTGAAGCACCTCGACGAGATGGTGGGCCGTTACCGAAGCGGTGAACCGCTTGCATACGCGATGGGGCGGTGGTCGTTTCGTCGCGTGGAGTTGATGATCGATCGTCGCGTGCTGATTCCGCGGCCCGAGACCGAACTCGTAGCCGAGGCCGCGATCGAGTTGGCACGTCGTGTCTCGCCGCGTCGCGTGGCCGATCTCGGAACCGGATCGGGAGCGATCGGCCTCGCGCTTGCCTACGAACTTCCGATCGACAACACCGAGGTGTGGCTCACCGATGCATCGACCGATGCGCTCGACGTGGCGCGGGCCAACGCCGCTGGCCTCGGAAGAGCCGCGGCCAACGTTCGGTTCGGTCAGGGCTCGTGGTGGAGTGCGTTACCGAGCGAGTTGCGCGGAACGTTCGACGTGGTGGTGTCGAATCCTCCGTACATCGCTGTCGACGACTCCGAGGTCGACGAATCGGTGCGCGAATGGGAGCCCGCGTCGGCGCTGTTCGCGGGCGGTGACGGCCTCGACGACATCCGCGCGATCATGACCGGTGTGCGCGAGTGGTTGAAGCCGGGTGGCTGGCTCGTGCTCGAGATCGGGTATCGCCAAGGTGATGCGGTGTTGGCGCTGGCGAGTGAGTGCGGTTTGGTGAACGCCGAGGTTCGCAACGACCTGGCCCACCGCCCCCGCATCCTGATCTGTGGATCTGGGTGAACTTCCCTCGT
>CAZELU010000031.1:14747-16165 GCA_964513215.1 uncultured Bifidobacterium sp. | reverse complement strand
GATCTGGGTGAACTTCCCTCGTTGATCTGGGTGAATTATTCGCCGGATTCGCGTCGATTTTTCACCCAGATCGACAAGAAGTTGAGCTGGTGAAGGAGCAGGTTCTCGGCAACAACGGGTTGCGGGGTCATGTGTGTGACGCCGCTGAGGGGAAGAACCTCGTGTGGTCGACCGGCGGCCAACAACGCCGATGACAACTGCAGAGTGTGCGCGGCCACCACGTTGTCGTCAGCCAGTCCGTGCACGAGCAACAGCGGACGCGTGAGGAGCGCCGCATCGGTGAGCAACGACGTGCGATCGTACGGCGCAGGATCGACAGCGGGATTGCCCAAGTAACGCTCGGTGTAATGCGTGTCGTACAAACGCCACTCGGTGACGGGTGCGCCAGCCACCGCGGCGTGGAACACATCGGGTCGACGCATCACCGCGAGCGCGGCGAGATACCCGCCGAAACTCCACCCGCGAATACCGACGCGCGTGAGATCGAGATCGGGATTGTCGGCGGCCAACGCGCGGAGCGCGTCCACTTGATCGTCGAGCACGGCCGTGGCCAGATCGTGGTGCACGCTGCGCTCCCACTCGGAGCCGAGTCCGGGAGTGCCGCGACCGTCGGCCACGACCACCGCGAAACCCTGATCGGCGAACCACTGCGACGTGCAGTGCGCGGTGTACGAGTCGACCACGCGTTGCGCGTGTGGCCCGCCGTACGGATCCATCAGAACCGGCAACTTCGTTCCCGGTTTGTGATCGCGGGGGAGGAGAAGCGCGGTCGGAACACCACGCGATCCACGTCGCGAAAGCGTCACGCGCGGCGCGACGAGAGGCTTCTCCGACAGGCTCGTGATCACCGTGGTGCGAGCCGGGTGAACGATCGTGGTCTCGGCCTTCTCCATCGTGATCGACGCACGGCGCGCCACCACGGTGTCACCACCCACCGCCACCGTGTTGATGCCGGTCACGTCGGTGAGGGCAGTGATCGTGCCGTCGAGCGACCAGCGCCATGCACCCATGCCCTCGGGATGGTCGGGCGAGTTACCCGCGATCACCACACCACGCGCATCGGTGCTCACGATCGAACGTACGTTGATCGACGTCGGCGTGACCGGAGAGCCGTCGACCATCAACCGCTTCCAACCGTCGCGATCGGCCACGGTGACCAGGCGGCCGTCGTCGAGCACGACCGGTGATCCCGGCACCAGATCGACCCACGTATCACTCGCGTCGCGCCACAGTTCGCGCGCGGCACCACCCGCACGTGCACCGCGATACACCACCATCGTCTTCTGATCGCGCGACTCGACTGAGAACAACACGTCATCGCCGGCCCAGCCGACCGTGGCGAGATACTCGAACGCATCGCGATCCCATGCGATGTCGACGCGTGACGAACCGTCCACCGCGAGCACGTGCAGAGTCAC
>CAZELU010000031.1:13071-14647 GCA_964513215.1 uncultured Bifidobacterium sp. | reverse complement strand
GGCCCGGCCAGTTCGCGCGACGATCCGTCGAGTTCGGCAATGCGTAACGAGCGGCCGCTCACGTACGCGATGCGCGAACCGGTGGGGTCGAGACGCGGATCGAAGACCGGGCCGTCCACGTTCAACTCGCGGACCTCACCGGTGAGCGAACCCACGAACAACCGTCCCGCAAGTGCACAACAGAACTTCGTCACGTCGCGATCGGTGGCGAAGGACGTGATGCCACCGGCGCCCTCGCGCAGTCGCTCGCGTCGCGCCTTCTCCTCGGGCGGCAAGTCCGTGTCGTCGAGACCGGCTGCGAGCATCACCTTCGGATCGGCCACCAGACGTTCGGCGCCGCTCGACGTGTCGATCACCCACAAGCAGTTGACCGGATCGGATCCGCCGCGGCTACGCAGAAACACCACGCGCTCGCCGTCGGGCGACACCGTGATGTTGCGGGGCTCGCCGAGGGTGAGCCGCTGCGTGCGCGCGTACTGCTGCGGAAACGAGTCGGTGCGACTCATGCGATCACGGAGTGACGAGGATCTTGGCGTGGGCCTCGGGGTCGCCGAGGTCCTTGAACGCTTGCGGCACACCATCGATCGGCACGCGACCGGTGATGAGCGGAGCGAGATCGACCTTGCCTTCGGCGATGGCGGTGAGCGCACTGCCGAATTCGATCGGGGAGTAGCCGAGCGCGAACTGGATCTGCAGCTCCTTGCCGATACCGAGCATCGGATGGAACGAGTCGTGCTGCATACACGCGCCTACCACCAGCACGCGACCGTCCTTGGGCGCCATGCGCATGGCCTTTTCGATCATTCCGGGCACGCCGACGGCTTCGAAGATCACGAGCGGCTTCTTGCCGTCGATCTTGCGCCACGCTTCGATGGCCGGCGTCTCGCGCGGATCGACCACCACATCGGCACCCAACTTCTCGGCGAGCGCGCGGCGCTTCGGCGAGAAGTCGGCGCCCACGATCGGGCCGATGCCCTTCATCTTCAACTCAGCGATGCACGCGAGACCCACCGGACCGAGTCCGAGAATGACGGCGGCCTCACCCTGTTTGATGTTGCTCTTCGCGACCGCGTGCACACCGACCGCGAGCGGCTCGGTCATGGCGGCGAGTTCGTGCGACAGACCGTTGGGAACCTTGATCGACATCATCTCGTTGGCGATGATGCGCTCGCTGTAGCCGCCGGGGTACTTGTTGGAGAAGCCCACGCCATGAATGCCGCTCTCGTCGAACACAACCGGGAACGACACGATGATGTCGCCCGCCTTCAAATTGCTCACGCCCGGGCCGACGTCGAGCACTTCGCAGCAGTACTCGTGACCCATCACGGTGTCGCGATCGGGCTCGAACACCACCGGACTCCCCGGGTCGCGCGGGCCGTCGCCGGCGAGCTCCTGCGACAAGCGGCGACTCTCTTCACCGTGCACGAGAAGGTGAAGATCGCTACCGCAGATTCCGCAGGCGAGCACCTTGGCCAGCACCTGGCCGCCACCCGGTGTGGGCTCGGGGATGTCGTCCACTCGCAGGGACCAGTTCTTCATGACAGCGGCGCGCATGACGCGACCTTAGATCGGCAAG
>CAZELU010000031.1:0-12971 GCA_964513215.1 uncultured Bifidobacterium sp. | reverse complement strand
AGTGTACCCAGCGAGTGTGGCTACGGCGACGCGCCCGGCGTCAGTGACTGAAGTGCGCGATCGCGTCGATCATCAAGTCGAACGCAGGCTCGGCCTCGATCTCCCACAGCACGTCGCAGTTGGGTTCGAGCACTTCCTTCAGGTCGCGCTGATCGATCAGCGTCATGCCACGCGTGTGCGTTCCATTCAGCTCCACCACCACGTGTGCGGGCCGGCTCACGAACAAATCGGGATGCGACAGCACGAGCACCGAACACGGATCGTGCACCGCGCCGCCGTCCATGCCGTGATGCCGACGCATGTACGTGTCGGTGAAGAACTGCATGAGATCGCCGAGCACGTTGGCCAACTGGCCGGGCAACGCCTTCACGCGATCGATACGCGCCTGCGTGGCCCGGAACTGATGAGTGAGATGCAACCCGGCCATCACCAGCGGTCCGCCGTAGTTGAACACCACATCGGCCGCCTCGGGATCGACCCAGATGTTGAACTCGGCTGCGGTGGTGCGGTTGCCGAACGTGCCGCCACCCATCAGTGAGATGCCCGCGATCCGCTGGCCCAAGTCGGGCGCCAACCGCAACGCCATCGCGATGTTCGTGAGCGGTCCGGTCGGTACGAGCCACAAGCCCTCCGTGGCGCGGCACGTGTCGATGATGTAGCCGACGGCGTCGTCGCTGTCGTGCTTCGAGGTGGGTGCGGGAAGATCGGCGCCGTCGAGGCCACTCTCACCGTGCACGTACGCGGCGTACTGCGGCGGGGCCACCAGCGGACGCACCGCACCCTTGTGCACTGGCACCTTCAGCCCGAGCAAGTCCTTCATCACCAACGCGTTGTGCGTGGTCGATTCGATGGGCGCATTGCCCGACACCGTCGTGATACCCACGAGATTCGTGTAGCGAGCGGCCACCACGATGGCGAGCGCGTCGTCGTGTCCCGGATCGCAGTCGAGGATGATGGACGGAACCGAACGAGACGACACGAGAACTCCGATCAGACGAGTAGTTCACCAGTATCGCTCAGACGAACGGCTCGACCGACCCATTCGCCTTCGCACATCGCCGCGCACAACTCGGGTGCCAACGAATCGCCCCACGCGCGACCTCCACCGGGAAGCAAGCATGCCGCGATCGCGCGCTCGGGTGCACCGTCGCGATCGTGCATCACGGTGTACGCCTCGATCGTGGCCGCACCGGCCGACTCGCCCACACCAACCGGCGTGCGCTTCGGCAACGCGTCGATCTGATCTTGCGGATAGTCGTGCGCATACCGCCCGCTCGGTGTGGCCGAGTACACGCCGAACGCGTGCTTGGTGGCGTATCCACCGTTCGCCCACACCAAACCCTTCTCGGACGGACGCTCGCGCAACTCGTTCACCACCGTCGCGATCGCGTGCATCACGTAGTTGTTCCACGGTCCACCAGCGAACGGCAATCCGCCGGTGCGCGTGAGCTGACGCGTGATGGGCAACCCGAGTGCGGCCGCACCCAACTGCACCGCCGACGGGAAGCACGAGTACAAGTCGACGATGTCGATCTCGTCGATCGACGTACCGGCCAGTTCGAGCACGCGCTTGCCCGCCAACTTGATGGCCGGTGTCTCGGTGAACTCCCAACGCTCCGACACGTACATGTGCTCGTGACAATCCGAGCCCGACAAAGGGAACACCCACTTGTCACGCGCGATGCCCAACCGCTCGGCCGCCTCGACCGAGCACATGATCAGCGACGCCGACTGATCGACGTCGTTGTTCGAGTTCATCAACTTCGGATAGGGGAACCCGATCATGCGATTGCGCGGACCGACCGCGCGGATCTCCTCGGGCGACAACGCCTTGCGAATCCACGCGTGCGGATTGCCGGCGGCGACGTGCGAGAAGCGCGACCACAACTCCGACAGGAACACCATGTGTTCCTCTGGCGAACGGCCGGCTCGCGCACGCAGCGCAGTCTCGAACATCGGATAGATCTGAATGGGCGCCCAGATCTGCCGCGACGTCTCGATCTCGTGGTTCATCTTGAGCTCTTCGCCGATCACGCGATCGGGTGCCACGTCCTCGGGCACCACTGGCCACGGCAACTCCACACCGGCCGCGCGGGCGCGCTTACGGGTGCGCGACGTCTCGCCACCGCACAGTACGACCACGTCGTTGCGTCCGGCCTGAATGTCGAGCGCGGTCTGATTGACCAACGACTGCGGGCTGTTGCCGCCGTTGGTGGTGAGCGCGTGCTCCTTGGGCGTGATTCCGAGCGCGAGCGAGATGAACCGGGCCGGATCGCGATAACGCCACGACAAGAACGACACCACGCGCAGCGAGTCGACCGACGCGAGCGACGACAGCCCGGCATCAGCGGCGGCCAACTGCACCGCCGAGGCGATGAACTCGGCCGGGGGAGCGGCGGCCAACGGGTCGTCGATGCGCTGTTCGGCCTGGCCGACGCCGACGATCACGGGTGTGCGCGGATCGAGAGTCACGGTGGGCAACTTACGCCCCAATCCCCACGGGCCACGAATGGTCCGGACCCTAGGATTCAGCCATGTCCTCGTCGCTGCGCATCGCCATCGGATCCGACCATGCGGGCTACGAACTGAAGCAACACCTCGTGGCCTTCCTCACCGCGCAGGGCCACACGGTCGACGATCAGGGCACGCACTCCACCGAGAGCGTCGACTACCCGCCCATCTGCGCCGGCGTGGGCCGCACCGTCCGAGACGGCAAGGCCGACTTCGGCATCGTGCTCGGTGGAAGCGGTCAGGGCGAGCAGCTCGCCGCCAACAAGGTGCGCGGCGTACGCGCGGCCTTGTGCAATTGCCTCTACACCGCGCGCATGGCCCGTTCGCACAATGACGCCAACGTTCTCTCCATCGGCGCGCGCGTGGTGGGCGTGGGCCTGGCTGAGGAAATCGTCACAACCTTCCTCGCCACACCGTTCGAAGGCGGTCGACACGCTCGCCGAGTGGCACAGTTGACCGAACTCGAAAACGAGTTCTGAGAAGAAGGACGCCATGCCCTTTCCCTCCGACAACGATCCCGATCTCGAAGTCGAACGGCTCATCGCCGACGAGTTCACGCGCCAGACCACTGGCTTGCAGTTGATCGCCAGCGAGAACTTCACCTCGCCCGCGGTCATGCGCGCCACCGGCAGCGTGCTCACCAACAAGTACTCCGAGGGATACCCGGGCAAGCGCTATTACGGCGGCAACCAGATCGTCGACTCCATCGAGGCCATCGCGATCGAACGCGTGAAGAAGCTCTTCGGTGCCGAGCACGCGAACGTGCAGCCGCACTCGGGCGCCAACGCCAACATGTGCGCGTACCAAGCGCTCATCAAGCAGGGCGACACGGTGCTCGGCCTCAGCCTCGATCACGGCGGACACCTCACGCACGGCTCGCCCGTCAATGCGAGCGGCATGCTCTACAACTTCATTCCCTACAAGGTGAAGCCGGGTGACGAGCGCATCGACATGGAGCAAGTGCGCGATCTCGCGCACGAACATCGTCCGCGCCTCATCGTCACCGGCACCACGAGCTATCCGCGTCGTATCGATCCGGAGCCGTTCAAGATCATCGCCGACGAAGTGGGCGCGTATTTCCTCTACGACGCAGCGCACCTCGCGGGTCTCATCGCCGGTGGCGTGTATCCCAATCCGGTGCCGTACGCCGATGTCGTCACGTTCACCACGCACAAGACGCTGCGCGGTCCGCGCGGTGGTTGCATTCTCAGCAAGGCCGTACACCAAGCCGCCATCGACAAGTCGGTGTTCCCGGGTTGGCAAGGTGGTCCGCTCGAGCACGTGATCGCCGGTAAGGCCATCGCTTTCCGCGAGGCGATGGCGCCGTCGTTCAAGGACTACGCGAAGCAGATCGTGGTGAACGCGTCGTCACTCGCGAGTGCGCTCGCCAACGAAGGCTTCCGTCTCGTGTCGGGTGGAACCGACTGTCACCTCATGGTGGTCGACCTGCGTCCGTTCGATGCCGAGCTCACCGGCAAGGAAGCACAGGCCGTGCTCGACCTCGCCGGCATCACGCTCAACAAGAACACGGTGCCGGATGATCCGCGCAGCCCGTTCGTCACGTCGGGTGTGCGCGTCGGAACCGCGTCGGTCACCACACAGGGCATGAAGGAAGCCGAGATGACGCAGATCGCGTCGCTCATCGCTCGTGCTCTGCGCGGTCGCGCCGACCAGGGAGTGCTGGCTCAGGTGAAGGCCGACGTGGCCTCGCTCTGCGCCGCGTTCCCCGCCTACCCCCACGGCGCCTAACCATTTGAGGTTCTGGGTGAAGGATTCGCCGGATTTGCGTTGAATTTTCACCCAGATCACCAAGGGCGATCGCCTGACTGAGGGGGCGGCCCGGCGCCCCGTGGATCTGGGTGAAAAAATGCCGCAAATCCGGCGAATCCTTCACCCAGAACACCAAGGGAACCCCAGGTAAAGCGGGCCGCCGTAATCTCCGGGTGTGCCCGAGACGCTCGACTACCTGATCATCGGGGCCGTCGCCGCAGTCGTCACCTTCGCCGTCACCCCCGTCGTCGCCCGTTTCGCCACCCGCGTGGGCTGGATCGTCCTGCCCGACGAACGCCGCGTGCACACCCGCCCCACTCCGCACGTGGGCGGCATCGCCATGTTCGTGGGTTTCGCCGCGGCCCTCCTCGCGGCCTGGCAGCTCGATCGCTTCTCACTCGTCTTCGACAACAACTCCGAACCACTCGGTGTTCTGCTCGCCGGCATCGTCATCTTCGCCACCGGTCTCATCGACGACATTCGCGACCTGAGCCCACCGGCCAAGGTCACGCTCACCGCATTCGCCGGCCTCGTGCTCGTGTGGTTCGGCGTGACGATGTTCTATTTCCGCGTTCCGTTCCTCGACGTGTTCGTGTTGTCGGACGACTGGATCCCGATCATCACGATCTTGTGGCTCCTCGTGATGACACAAGCCATCAACCTCATCGACGGACTCGACGGACTCGCCGCCGGCATCGTGGCCATCGCGGCGTTTGCGTTCTTCCTCTACAGCCGTCGCCTCGACGATCTCGGCGCGCTCATCCAGCCCAACATCGGCCCGCTCATCGCGATCATCGCGTGCGGTGTGTGCGTGGGCTTCCTGCCGCACAACTTCAATCCGGCCAAGATCTTCATGGGCGACTCGGGCGCGTTCTTCCTCGGTCTCCTCATGGCCGTGAGCACGAGCGTGGTAGGTGGTCGCGCCGACCCCGACTCCACCGCCTACACACCGGGCCAGACCTACTTCTTCTTGGCGCCGCTCTTCATTCCGCTCTTCATCCTCGGCGTGCCCATCCTCGACACGCTCTTCGCCATCGCCCGCCGCGCCGCCAAACGCCAAGGCGTGGCCACGGCCGACAAGGGCCACCTGCACCACCGGCTCATGAACCTCGGCCACGGCCAGCGCCGCAGCGTGCTGATCCTCTGGCTCTGGACCACGATCCTGTCGGGCTTCGTGCTGTACCCGATCTTCACCCGGGCCCGCACCGCACTCATCCCCATCGGCACCGCGGCCATCGCCCTCAGCCTCTTCACCGTGCTGCATCCCGAGGTGCGCCGCCGCCGCCAAGAAGCCCGCGACGCGACCGACGCAACCGAAGCGAGCATCGGCGACGACGAGACGAACGACCAGCCCCAGGGGAGTCTCGAACCCACGGAGGAATTGCCCCGTCCGACCGTCGGCGACTAGTTTGTGAGCAGTTTCACGAGCAGGCCGCACCCCCCGTGGCCTGCCGGAAACACCCCTCGCCGATGACCGACACCCACGCGTCCGCCACCGCACGCCCGCGCAACGTCACCGCGCGCGTTGCCCGGCTCCTGGGCGCCCGGCCCGACGGCCCCCAGCGCAACATGGACGAAGGCCTCGGCCAGGGCATGGAAATGGCCCTCACGCTGGTGGTTTTCCTTGGTCTGGGCTGGCTCCTCGACGCCTGGATCGGCATTTTCCCGATCCTCACCATCTCCCTGGTCGTCTTCGCCTCGGTCGGCACCGGCGTGAAGATGTGGGTCGGCTACGACGCCCGGATGCGCCGCCTCGAAGCCGAGCGCCTGGCCGCCCGCACCCAGCACCAGGGCGGAACCCAGCACCAGAGCCCCGACCCCGGAAAGAACGCCGGAGCGTGACCACCGTGGCCGCCACCCCCGACCCCATGACCACCCGGCTCGAGGGCGAGGCCCCCGAGATCACCGTCTCTCTCGACATCTTGAAGCGCGGCGCCTACGTCAGCCCCATCATCGTGGCGGTCTGCGCGGTGTTCGCCGGCCTCGACGGCGTCTGGTCGGCCCTCTACGCGGTCGCCCTGGTGCTCCTGAACTTCTTCTTCGCGGCCGGACTGGTGGCCCTGACGGCCCGGATTTCGCTCGGGCTCATGATGGGTGCGGTCCTGTTCGGCTACCTGGCCCGGCTCGGTCTCATTTTTCTTGCTGTGATTCTCGTCCGAGATGCCTCGTGGATTTCACTTCCCGCCCTCGGATTCACCATCATTGTCACGCATCTCGGACTCCTCGTTTGGGAGATGCGTTACGTAGCCGCATCACTCGCATTTCCCGCTCTGAAACCCCGTAAGCCCTGATCGAAACACCACGCCTGAAGGACACCAACTGACGTGATCGCACTCGAATTCCCGCCGGTGAACGAAGTTCTCCGTTGGAAGGATCTCTTCCCGTCGTTCAACAAGATCGCGTTGATCTGTGTCGCCGCAGCTCTCATCGGTTCGCTCATCTTCCTCCTCGCTGGTCGCAAAGATCACAAGACCGCGCCCAAGGGCGTGCGCAACTTCGCCGAGTCGATCGTCGAGTTCATCGAGAACGGCATCGTCATGCAGACCATGGGTCGCGACGGCCTCGGCTGGACACCGTTCCTCCTCAGCACGTTCGTGTTCATCTACCTCTGCAACGTGCCCGGTGTGATTCCGTTGCTGCAGATGCCGGCCACTGCTCGTATGGCTCTGCCGCTCTTCTTGTCGTTGCTCGTGTGGGTGGTGTTCATCGGCACCGGCTTCAAGCACCAGGGTCTCGGCTACCTCAAGAACTCGCTCTTCCCGCCCGGTGTGCCCAAGGCGCTCTACATCCTCGTCACGCCCATCGAGTTCATCTCCACCTTCTTGGTGCGTCCGTTCTCGCTCACGGTGCGACTCTTCGCCAACATGCTCGCCGGTCACATCCTTCTCGTGACCTTCGCCGTGTTGTCGAAGGCGCTCTTCCAGGCCGAGGGCAACCCTGCTCTCATCCCCATGGGAGTTCTGCCGCTCTTCATGCTCATCTTCCTCACGGCATTCGAGGTTCTGGTCGCCTTCTTGCAGGCGTACATCTTCACGATCCTCGCCGCTGTGTACATCGGTGGCGCGGCTCACCCCGAGCACTGACCACCAAGCGTTCGTATTCACCCTTCTCTATCAACAGCACATAGGAGACAAAGAAAATGGAAGCACTTGCTGCACTCGCCGCAGTCACTGGTGACGAGCTGAAGGCTGCTGAGGCTGCTAGCTCGGCCGGTTTCGCTTACGGCTTGGCCGCCATCGGACCTGGCATCGGCATCGGTTACCTCGTCGGTAAGTCGGTCGAGGCCATGGCCCGCCAGCCCGAGGCTGCCGGAATGGTGCGCACCACGATGTTCTTGGGTATCGCCTTCACCGAAGCGCTCGCCCTCATCGGCTTCGTGGTGTTCATCCTCATCGGTCTCTGATCCGAAGTTTTGTCGTCATCCATCGATCCACAAGGAGTTGACGTGCTCACAGCCGTCGTCATCGGGTCGGGTGGCACCGTTCGGGTCGAGCTACTTGCCGGAGGAGAATCCGGCGAGGAAAAGCTCGTCAAGCCGTCCGAGTGTCTCTTCGAACCCGAATCCGAGGAACTGAAGAACGCCGAGAAGATTCCGCAGTCCGAGTGCGGGGCGGGCCCGAGCCCGATCCTGCCCGAGGCCAAGGAGTTCATCTGGGGTGCGAGCTCGTTCATCGTGTTCGCATTGCTCATGCGTTTCTTCCTGTTCCCTCGCCTCAAGAAGGGCATGGAGGCGCGTTACAACTCCATTCGCGAAGGACACGAGAACGCCGATGCTGCGCGCAGCGCGGCGCGCTCGGAAGTTGCGCAGTACGAAGCGGCTGTTGCCGCCGCCAAGGCCGAAGCGGCCAAGGTGGTCGACGCTGCTCGCGCAACTCTCGAGTCGGAGCGTCAGGCTCAGATCTCGGCCGCCAACGCGCGGATCAACGCCAAGCGTGAAGCCGCTCAGCGTGACGCCGAGGCCGCCAAGGCCGCGGTGCGCGGACAAATCGAGAGCGCCGTCACCGATGTGGTGTCCAGCGCGGTCGAAGCCGCAACAGGTAAGCGACCCGACTCTGCAGCGGTTTCCCGTGCTGTTGCCGACGTCATGAGTGCAGGAGTTCGCTGATGAAGTACTTCTCCCTGTTGGCGGTCGACCCGGCCGAATCACCGCACTGGCTCTTCCCCGAGCCGGCCGAAATCATCTACGGCGGTATCGCATCGCTCATCATTTTCGCGGCGCTGTACAAGTTCGCGCTGCCGCAGTTCAAGAAGGCCATGGTGGCCCGCACCGAGCGCATTCAGAAAGAGCTCGATGCCTCGGCCAACGATCTCGCGCAGGCTCAGGCCGATGCGTCGAAGATCCGCACCGCTCTCGGCGACATCGCCAGTGAGAAGGCTCGCCTCCTCTCCGACGCGCAGGCTCAGGCTGATGCGTTGCTGAAGGAAGGCCGCGCTCGTCTCACCGCCGAGATCGCTGAACTCGAAGCCAAGGCCGATGCCGACATCGCCGCCGCGGCCGCGCGTGGTTCCGACGAACTGCGCACCGAGATCGGCCGTCTGGCCGGTGCCGCCACTGATCGCGCGCTCGCTTCGGCTCTCGACGACTCGACGCAGCAGCAGCTCATCGAGAACTTCATCGCAAAGGTAGGTGCATCACGATGAGCGACGCACGCATCGACGGATACGCCCGCGCGCTGTTCGAAATCGCAGCCGCCGAAGGAACGCTCGACGAGGTGGAAGACGAACTCTTCCGTTTCGCCCGTTCGTTCGAGTCGAACGATCAGCTCCGCAACACACTCACCGACGAACTCATCCCGGCCGAGAAGCGCCAGGCGATCGTCGAGTCGTTGTTGGGCGGCAAGGCCACCGCAACCACCACGCAACTGGTGGGCATGGTCGTGGGTTCGGGTCGCGGTCGCGATCTGCCCGCCATCATCGACAAGTTGGTGCAGCGCGCTTCCAGCGCCAAGCAGCTCGAAGTGGCCGAGGTGCGTAGCGCCGTGGCCCTGAGCGCCGATCAGCAGGCCCGCCTCAAGGCGGCCCTCACCAACGCCACCGGCAAGCAACTCAACCTGAAGGTCGTCGTCGACCCGAGCGTCCTCGGTGGCCTGGTGGCCACGGTGGGCGACACCGTGATCGACGGCAGCGTTCGTACCCGCCTCGACAACGTCAAGAGCAGGCTCTGAAAGAGAGACACGACATGGCAGAACTGACACTTTCAGCAGCCGATATCGCATCGGCGATCAAGAAGAATCTCGAAGGCTTCGCGCCGTCGCTCGAGGCTCGCACCGTGGGCCGCGTCATCGAAGTGGGCGACGGTATTGCGCGCGTGTCGGGCTTGCCCGACTGCGCCGTGAACGAGCTCCTCGAGTTCGAAGACGGTTCGCGCGGCTTGGCCCTCAACCTCGAAGAAGAAGCCATCGGCGCCGTGGTTCTCGGCGATGCCGACAACATCGAAGAAGGCCAGACCGTGAAGGCCACCGGCCAGATTCTTTCGGTGCCGGTTGGCGACGGTGTGCTCGGTCGCGTGGTGAACGCGCTCGGCCAGCCGATCGACGGCAAGGGTCCGCTCGTGGGCACGCAGCCGCGCCGTATGGAAATTCAGGCGCCCGGCATCATGGGCCGCAAGCCCGTGCACGAGCCGCTGCAGACCGGCATCAAGGCCATCGACGCCATGACCCCCATCGGTCGTGGTCAGCGCGAGCTCATCATCGGCGACCGCAAGACCGGCAAGACCACCGTCGCCATCGACACGATCCTGAACCAGAAGGGTCAGGGCGTGAAGTGCATCTACGTGGCCGTGGGCTTGAAGGGTTCCACCGTCGCGCAGACCGTGGAAGTTCTGCGTCAGGCCGGTGCGATGGAGTACACGGTCGTGGTGGTGGCGTCGGCCGCCGACTCGGCACCGTTCAAGTACCTCGCGCCGTACGCCGGTTGCGCCATGGGTCAGTACTGGATGGAGAACGGCCAGCACGCTCTCGTGGTGTACGACGACTTGTCGAAGCAGGCCGAGGCCTATCGCCAGTTGTCGCTGTTGCTGCGTCGTCCGCCGGGCCGCGAGGCGTACCCCGGTGACGTGTTCTACTTGCACAGCCGTCTCCTCGAGCGCGCCGCCAAGCTCTCCGACGCCAACGGCGCCGGTTCGCTCACCGCGCTTCCCATCATCGAAACCAAGGCCGGCGACGTGTCGGCGTACATCCCCACCAACGTGATCTCCATCACCGACGGTCAGGTGTACCTGCAGGACAACCTCTTCAAGTCGGGTGTGCGCCCGGCCGTCGACGTGGGCATCTCGGTGTCGCGCGTGGGTGGTGCCGCGCAGATCAAGGCCATGAAGAGTGTGGCCGGCACCTTGAAGCTCGACCTCGCGCAGTTCCGCGAGCTCGAAGCGTTCGCCACGTTCGGTTCCGAACTCGACGCCGTCTCCAAGGCGCAGCTCGAGCGCGGTTACCGCTTGGTCGAACTGCTCAAGCAGCCGCTCAACTCGCCGATGCCCGTCGAAGAGCAAGTGGTTTCCATCTTCGCTGGCACCAAGGGCTACCTCGACGACGTTCCGGTGGCCGATGTGCGCCGCTTCGAGAACGAACTGCTCGAGTTCATGCGCAGCCGTCACGGTGCGATGCTCTCCGACATCCGTTCGAAGGGCGTGCCCGACGATCTCGGTTCGGTGGTGCAGGGCTTCAAGGATCAGTTCATGGCGTCAGCCGCCGCCGCGCGCAAGGCCAATGAAGCCGCATCCGATGCTGGTCCGGTGGGCGAGGCCCAGTCGAACAAGACGCTGGCCACGGAGTAATTCACGATGGCTGGTGGACAGGAACGAATTCTGCGCGGACGCATTCGCAGCGTCCAGGCGACCAAGAAGATCACGCGCGCCATGGAGCTCATTGCTGCGTCGCGGATCGTCAAGGCGCAGCAGCGCGTTCAGGCCGCCGTTCCGTACTCCGAGCAGATCACCGAAGTGGTGCGCGATCTCGCCGCCGCGGGTGCGTCGAGCGACAGCCCGTTGCTCGCCGGCCGCGAGAGCATCAAGAACGTGTGCTACGTGGTCATCACCGCCGACCGCGGTTTGTGCGGCGGTTACAACGCCGGTGTGCTGCGTGCCGCCGAAGGTGAAATCAAGCTCGACGTGCAGGCCGGTCGCGGCTACGTGATCGTGCCGGTCGGCCGCAAGGCCGAGTCGTACTTCCGCTTCCGCGGTTACACCCTCGACAAGGGCTTCGCCGGATTCTCCGACCAGCCCGGTTACGCCAACGCCAAGGAGATCGGCCAGCACGTGGTCGAGCTCTACGCCAGTGGCGCGGTCGACAAGGTGGTGCTCGTGTACACGCGCTTCATCACCGCGGGTTCGCAAGAAGTGGTGCTGCGTCCGCTGGTGCCGCTCGAGCGTTCGGTGGTGGAAGGTGGCGACGGCAAGCCCGCGGGCGAAGCCGGTGCCGACTACGAGTACGAGCCCGATCCCACCGCCATTCTCAACACGCTGCTACCGCGCTACGTGGAAGCCCGTGTGTACGCGGCGCTGCTCAACGCGGCGGCGAGCGAACACGCTTTCCGTCAGCGCGCCATGAAGAGCGCCACCGACAACGCCGAAGAACTCATCAAGAGCCTCTCGCGCATCATGAACCGTGCCCGCCAAGACGCCATCACCACCGAGATCATGGAGATCGTCGGTGGTGCCGAAGCCCTTTCTTCCTAGCTCTCACCCAGGAGACACACAGCCATGACCATGACAGAGAACCAACTCAAGGACGGACGAGTCGTCGGTATCGCCGGCCCGGTGATCGACGTCGAGTTCCCGCGCGGTGCGCTGCCCGAGCTCAACACGGCGCTCGAGTTCACCGTGACCATCGAGGGCAAGGACGTGAAGGTGCTCGCCGAAGTGGCCCAGCAGTTGGGCGATGGTCGCGTGCGCGCGGTGTGCTTGAAGCCCACCGACGGTCTGCGTCGCGGCACCGCGGTGCGCAACACGGGTCACGGCATTCAGGTGCCGGTGGGCGACCGTGTGCTCGGCCACGTGTGGAACGTGTGGGGCGAAGTGCTCGACGACGACAACGCGAAGTTCGCCGACGTGGAGCGCTGGGAGATCCACCGTCCGGCCCCCGACTTCGATGCGCTCGAACCGCAAAAGCGCATGTTCGTCACCGGCGTGAAGGTGATCGACCTCCTCACCCCGTACCTCGCCGGTGGAAAGATCGGCTTGTTCGGCGGTGCGGGCGTGGGCAAGACCGTGCTCATCACCGAGATGATCAACCGCGTGGCCTCGCAGCACGGTGGTGTGTCGGTGTTCGCCGGCGTGGGTGAGCGCACCCGCGAAGGCACCGACTTGCGTCTCGAAATGGAAGAGTCGGGCGTGTTCGAGAAGGCCGCCCTCGTGTTCGGCCAGATGGACGAACCGCCGGGAGTCCGCCTGCGTGTGGCTCTGTCGGCGCTCACCATGGCCGAGTACTTCCGCGATGTTCAGAACCAGGACGTGCTGCTGTTCGTCGACAACATCTTCCGCTTCGTGCAGGCGGGTTCGGAAGTGTCGACTCTGCTCGGCCGTATGCCCTCGGCCGTGGGTTACCAGCCCACGTTGGCCGACGAGATGGGCCAGCTGCAGGAGCGCATCACCTCGACGCGTGGTCGTTCGATCACGTCGCTGCAGGCGGTGTACGTGCCGGCCGACGACTACACCGACCCGGCGCCGTTCACCACGTTCACCCACCTCGACGCCA
>CAZELU010000030.1:0-23460 GCA_964513215.1 uncultured Bifidobacterium sp. | reverse complement strand
TTACACCCAGCGAAGGACGCCCTTGCGCCAGGCGTAGACGAGACCGAGCAGAAGGACACCCACGAACACACCCATCTCCACCAGGCCGAAAGTTCCGTACCGCTCGAGTTGGGTGGCCCACGGGAAGATGAAGACTGCTTCGACGTCGAAGATGACGAAGAGCAGGGCGAACACGTAGTAACGAATCTGGCTCTGCGACCAACCGTCGCCCACCGGATCGACACCGCTCTCGTAGGTGAGCAGCTTCTCGCGGTTGGGACGCGAGGGTCGGACGAGGACGGCGATGCCGAGCAGGAGGGAGGCCAACAAGAGGGCCGCCAACCCGAACCAGAACACGGTGAGGTACGACCTCAGAAAGTCCGACATCGGAGCGAAACGCTACTACGGGGCCGCCGAACGGACCCAACTTCGCCCCAGCGTGGGGACCACATTCACGAGTTCGCAATCGCCTCGCAGAACCAGTCGA
Source organism: uncultured Bifidobacterium sp. (assembly GCA_964513215.1). Taxonomy (GTDB): domain Bacteria; phylum Actinomycetota; class Acidimicrobiia; order Acidimicrobiales; family Ilumatobacteraceae; genus Casp-actino8. The sequence goes on along the minus strand of CAZELU010000030.1, from coordinate 22,994 downwards.
CCAAGCGTTCGGCCGCCGGCCGACTCTGGGTCACGAAGCGCCGGGTGTCGGCCATGATGCCGTCGGGGCTCAGACCCAACCGGGCCAGTTCGTCGGGTGATCCACCGGTCCAGCGAGCCAGCATCGATTCGGTGGCCTCGGGGTGGAACTGGGTGGCCAGCGTCCGGCGCGCGGTGAACACTTGTGGCCCCGACTCGCTCCGACCCAGTTCGGTGAACGTGGCCGGGACCCGGCACACGTCGAAGTGCCATTGCAGCCATGGTCCGGGAGCCACCTCGGCGACATCGGACTCGATTCGGTGCCAGCCCACCTCGGGCCGGGTCGCCCGTTCGACCGAGCCCCCCAGGGCATGGGCCACGATCTGGGCCCCGAAACAGATCCCGAGGACAGGAATCCCCTGCTCATGGGCTGTTTTCACAAGCGCACATTCGGCTTGCACCGACTCGGCGACTCGTGGCCAGTACACACTCCACTCCGACCCCAGAAGCAGCACCAGATCGGCCCCGGCCAGATCGGGCCAGTCGGCGGGCCGCTCACGGTGACACTCGCTGAAGGCGTAGCCCTTGGTCCGCAGGTGATGGCCCACGAAACCCGGATCGGCGTCATCGGCATTGGCGATCACGAGGGCGCGCACACCAGTACCGTAGGTCGGGCGGTCCCGACCAGGTCGGACCGGGAAGTGGCGAACGTGACGATCGAGATCACTGACGACGACATCCGGCGAGCCCGGGAGGCTGGCTCCGGGGTCGTGAAGCACACCCCCGTCACCTCGTCGTTCGCCCTCTCCGAGCGGACCGGCGGCCAGATCGTGGTGAAGGCCGAGAATCTGCAACGCACCGGCTCGTTCAAGATCCGCGGTGCGATGAACAAGTTGGCCACGCTCGGTTCGGCTGCGTCAGCCGGAGTCACCGCCGGCAGCGCGGGAAATCACGCCCAAGCACTCGCCTTCGCCGCGCGATCGCACGGTGTGCCCTGCGAGATCTACGTACCGAAGAACGCACCCATCGCCAAGATGGCGGCCTGTCGTTCGTACGGCGCCACCGTCATCGAGGGGGGCGACTCACTCGACGACGCCGTGGTTCGTGCGCGTGCTCGCGCCACCGAAACCGGTATGGCGTTCTGTCATCCGTACGACGATCCGGTCGTGGTGGCCGGACAAGCAACACTCGGATTCGAGTTGCTCGACGACGTGAAGGATCTGCAGTGCGTGATCATTCCGTTGGGCGGTGGCGGACTCGCCTCGGGTGTCGCCATCGCGGTGAAGCGACAACTCCCCCACGTGAAGGTGATCGGCGTTCAAGTGGAAGCCTGCGCACCGTACGCGAATGGGCAACCGCCGAGTGGACCTGTCCTCACACTCGCCGACGGCATCGCGGTCAAGAAGCCCGGTGAAGTCACGCGTCCGCTGGTGGAGAAGTGGCTCGACGACGTGGTGGTGGTCGACGAGAGCGCGGTTGCCGACGCGATGGTTCTTCTCATGGAGCGTTCGAAGTTGTACGTGGAAGGTGCGGGCGCCGTGGGTGTGTCCGCGTTGCTCAGCGAGAAGGTCGCGCCGGCTCGGCACGGCATCACGTGCGTCGTACTGTCGGGTGGCAACGTCGACCTGGGCGTCGTTCCCGGCCTCATCCGCCGTCACGAGACGCAGGCCGGTCGCCGACTCATCTTGTTCGTGCGCGTGAGCGATCGTCCCGGTGGACTCGCCCAACTGCTCGCAATATTCGCCGAGCAAGGTGCGAGTGTCATCGACATCGAACACGTCCGAGAAGGAGTCGATCTACAGGTACGCGAGACGGGTGTGAACGCAGTGCTCGAAGTGCGCGGTCACGAACACAGCGAGTCGGTCGTCGAAGCCGTGCGCGCCGCCGGGTACGCGGTCACCGCACCGTGACGTCACCGCACTGTTGCGAGCCGATCGAATGAAGCCCATCGTCGCCATCGTCGGTCGCGAGATCACCGAAGCCAAGGGTGTTCGCGGCGAGGCCTACGGAGCCGGACGGCTGTACTCCGACGCCATCACACGAGCTGGCGGCGTTCCGGTGATCGTGCCCCCGGTCGATCTCGATGCCGAGTCGATTTCCTCCTTGATCTCGGGCTGCCAAGCACTCGTCCTGCACGGCGGCGGTGACGTCGATCCGGCCCGCTACGGCCAACCGCCCACAGCGCCCGAGTTATACGGCATCAACTCTCGTCATGACGACATCGAACTCGCGGTGGTGAACGCGGCGTTGGCTGCCGATCGACCGATCCTCGCGATCTGCCGCGGAGTCCAGATCATGAACGTGGCGCTCGGAGGCACCCTCGTTCAACACATCGCCACTCACGATGACCACACGCGCCGGTTCCATCCGGTGTCACTAGTCGACGGATGTCGTACCGCGCTGGCCATGGGAACCAACTCGCCCGATGCCTGTCACTCGTACCACCACCAGGCGCTCGACCGACTCGGCACTGGTGTGAACGTGGTGGGTCGCCACGCCGACGGAACCATCGAAGCGGTGGAAGTGGACGGTCACCGTTGGGTGGTCGGAGTGCAGTGGCACCCGGAGGATTCGGCGATCGACGACTCGCAGCAGCAAGCACTGTTCGATGCGTTGATCAGTCAGTGCTGATCATGCCACGCTCGCTCAGGTGTGGGCGGGGCACTGCGGCTTGAAGAAACACCAATCGCACAACTTGGTGACATTGCACTCGAACTTGCCCGACTCACACGCCGCGTCGACCGCTTCCTTGGTCTCGACGATCGTGCCCCGAGCGATGGCCAACTTGACCGGCGTCACGGTGACGTCGTGGCGAACACCGTCCTTGAGATAAAGGAGTTCGACGCGTGAGGTTTCTTCCTGATCGGACTCCTGCAACATGAGCGCGTACGAGAACAACTGGAAGAACTTGTCGTCTTCCGACTTGAAACGCGGGTTCGGAATCTTGCCGGTCTTGTAGTCGCCGATGACCACCAGACCCGAATCGTCGATGTGGAAGCGGTCGATGTATCCCTTCATGGTCACACCGTCGATGTCGCTCACGACTTCGTGTTCCATGCCCATGAGTTCGACCGAACTCGGCTCTTCGACCTTCCAGAGATTCTTCAGACACTCGAAGGCCTGGATCTTGAAGTCGCGAATGTCGCCCTGCTTCTTGTCGAGAGCATTCACGGCGTTTTCCCACTCGCTCACCTGCCAACGCTCGCCGGCCAACTGCTTGACCGTGTCGAGGGTGCGCTCGTCGGCATCGAGCTGGTACAGGTGCTCGAGAACTTCGTGCACGAAGGTTCCGAGGTGGGTGGCCCAGGACGGCGGCTCCTTGATGCCGTCGATGCGTGAGAACTTGAACTTCTGCGGACAGTCGCGGTACGTGGTGATGGACGACGGGGAGAGGTAGGCGGGGGCCTTCAACACGTGATCAGTCTGACACGGCGGTGTGTCAGAGGTGTGGAAGTCAGCGAACGACGACCAGCGCGTCGCGAGTGGCGTCGATCAACCAGCCCGGGAACACTCCGGCCACGAGGGTGAACACCACCGAGGCCAGAACCACCACACCGGCGGTCCACGGAACGGTGACCTTCTCGCGTGCTTCGTCCCCCGACTCGGCGTCGGACATCCACATGCTGATCATGATGCGCAGGTACAAGAACGCCGACACCACCGAGGCCACCATGGCAACGATGGCGACGGCATAACTCTCGTTGTCGGCGGCTGCCTTGATCACACTGAACTTGGCGATGAATCCCGATGTGACCGGCATGCCGGCCTGTGCGAGCAAGAACACGGTCATCGCCAGTGCGAGCAACGGGCGCTCTTTGCCCAGGCCACGGAACGAACCGATGTCGCTGGCCCGATCACCCGATCGCGTCACCAACGACACGACGGTGAAGGTGCCGATCACGAGCACCGAGTACAGGAGCAAGTAGAGCAGCGAGGACGGGATGCCGTCCTGGTCGCCTGCGTGGCCAGCCGCTTCGACACCGATGAGGATGAAGCCGGCGTGTCCGATGGACGAGTACGCGAGCATGCGCTTCACGTCGGACTGAACGATGGCGAGAATCGACCCGACCACCACCGACGCGATGGCCAGCACCCACACGACCGGACGCCAGTCGTCGGCGCGAGGCCCGAGGGCGGTGGTGAGAACCCGCAGCATCGCGGCGAAGGCCGCGAACTTTCCGACCGAGGCCATGAACGACGTGCTCGGTGTGGGTGCACCTTGATACACGTCGGGAGTCCAGAAGTGGAACGGAACCGCCGCCACCTTGAACGCGAGGCCGACCATGAGCAGCGCCACACCGGCCAGCAACAACGCGTCGTCACCCTTCACGAACACCTGCTGCGACAGCAACTGCCCTGAGCGGGCGATGTTGGTGGTGCCGACCGCGCCGTACACGAGGGCGATGCCGTAGAGGAAGAAGGCCGAGGCGAACCCACCGAGTACGAAGTACTTGAGACCGCTCTCCTGGCTGTCGACCCGGCGACGGTGGCTGGCCGCCAACACGTACAACGCGATCGAGAGTGTTTCGAGACCGAGAAACAGGACGACCATGTCGTTGGACGCGGCCATGATCATGGCGCCGATGGCGGCGCACACGTACATCGTGTACGTCTCGGGTCCTTCGAGTTGCTCGCGACGCAGGTATTCGGATGTCGACAACGACACCAGACCGGTCGCGATCGTGACACCGATCCAGACGAACAACGTGAAACGGTCGATGGCCAGTGCGTCGTTGATGATCGACACCGGACCTTCGTGACCGACACGATTCCAGAGCACCATCTCGACCACGAGAGCGGCTGCGCTCAAGACGGCGGTGGACACCGCGTAGAGACCACGTGGCCACACCTTCGTGAGCGAACCGGTGACGAGAACCAGGAGCGTCCCACCGAGCAGGACGATCAGCGGAGTGATCGCCAGCCAATCGATCGACGGATACTCCACCATCAGCCCTCACCTCCCTCGCCGTGTCCGGTGTGGTCGGACACCGGAACCACGAAGTCGGTCTTCTCTTCGACTCGTTCGAGCAGAGCCTTCACACTCGGCTCGATGCGGTCGAGCATCGGCTTCGGGTACACACCACAGAACACGATCAGAGCGATGAACGGGAACAGCACGGCACCCTCGCGCAGACGAAGTTCGCGGAACGACGAGTTCGCTTCATCGGGCTCGCCGTGGAAGACACGCTGGTAGGCCCAGAGCAGGTAGAGCGCGGCGAGGATCACGCCGGTGGCGCCGATCACGACCCACCAACGAGCGGTGGAGAACGAACCGATGAGGACGAGGAACTCGCCGACGAATCCGTTCAGACCCGGCACTCCGATGCTCGAGAGCATGACGACCATGAAGGCGGCCGCGAAGATGGGCGCGACCTTCTGCAGACCCTTCAGTTCGGCGATCTGACGGGTGTGGCGACGTTCGTAGATCATTCCCACCAAGAGGAAGAGCGCGCCGGTGGACACGCCGTGGTTCACCATCTGCATCACGCCACCGCTGATGGCCTCGGACGTGAACGCGAAGGTGCCGAGCACGATGAAACCGAGGTGGGCCACCGACGAATAGGCAACCAGTCGCTTGAGGTCGGACTGCATCGTGGCGGCGACGGCACCCCAGATGATGCCGATCACGGCCAAGGTGAGGAACACCTCGCGGCTCCAGACCGCGGCCTCCGGGAAGAGGTAGACGCCGAAACGCAGCAGACCGTACGTGCCGAGCTTCAGCAAGACGCCAGCCAGGATCACCGAACCAGCCGTTGGCGCCTGTGTGTGCGCATCGGGCAACCATGTGTGGAGCGGGAACAGCGGAACCTTCACCGCGAACGCGATGGCGAACGCGAAGAACAACCACCGCCCGGTACTGGCCGCGAAGTTGGACCCCTCGGCGATCTCCACCAGATCGAACGTGAGTCGGCCGAGATCGTCACGAGCCAGAAGCGCGGTGGTGACGATGCCCACCAACATGAGCGCCGAGCCGACCATCGTGTACAGGAAGAACTTGGTGGCTGCGTACACGCGCTGGTCGTAACCCCAACCACCGATCAAGAAGTACATCGGCACGAGCACGATCTCGAAGAACAGGAAGAACAACACGAGGTCGAGACTCAGGAACGAGCCCATCACGCCGGCTTCGAGCAGGAGTAGCCAGGCGAGATACGGCTTCTCGTCGTGATGCGGATCGCAACCGACGATCACCAGCGGGAAGAGAACACCGGTGAGAACCACGAGGAAGAGCGAGATGCCGTCGACACCGAGGTGCCAGCCGATCCCCCACGAGTCGATCCAGGAGTGCTGAGACACCAACTGGAATCCGCCGTCGTGCGAATCGAACTCGGCGAGCAACCACAGGCTCATTCCGGCCGTGGCGACCGACGAGACGAGAGCGACCAACTTGGTGATCTCGGGGCGATGACGCGAACCGAGAGCGGTGAGAACGGCACCGATGAGCGGCACCAACACCAGTGCGGTGAGAACCGGGAACGGTGCGGCCGGAGCCGAAGCGGCGAAGAGAGACATCAGAGCACCACCCCGCGAAGGAAGAACCACACGAGGAGCGCGACGACCCCGAGACCGATACCGGCGGCGTAATGACGAACCGCACCCGACTGAGCGCGGCGCACATACGAGCCCGCCGTGCGTACGACGCGACCAACACCGTTCACGGCGCCGTCCACCACAACTCGATCGGTCCAGGCCACCGCGTCGAACGACTTGCGTCCGGGTCCGCCCATGAAATTGGAGATCGCCGCGTCGTAATGCCAGCCGTCAGCGAGCACCTTGGGTTCGATCGCGGCCACCTTCTTCTTGCCGTACACCAACACCGACGCCGCGATACCACTCAACGCCACCACCACGGCGATCCCGAGCAGCACGTACTTGTTGTCGTACGCCCACGTTCCCTTGATCTTGGCCTCGCCGAACTCGACCACTGGATGGAGCCACTTCTCGAGGAAGTGGAGGTCCTTGGAGAACGGCAGCTGCATCGCGCCACCCACCACGGACAGACCGGCCAGAACCACGAGTGGAATCCACATGGTCGCCGGGCTCTCGTGCGGCTTGAAGTCGCCGTGGGCTCCGTGCTCGTCACTGTGATCGTTCCAGCGAGCCTCGCCGAAGAACACCATGATCACCTGACGGGTCATGTAATAGGCCGTGAGCAAGGCGGTGATCATTCCGACCACGTAGAGAATCGGACTCTTGGCGAAGGCGTAGAGCAGGATCTCGTCCTTGCTCCAGAAGCCCGCGAACGGCGGTACACCGGCGATGGCCAGCCAGCCGATGATGAACGTGAACGCCGTGATGGGCATGAGCAGTCGAAGCGCGCCCATCTTGCGCATGTCCTGTTCGTGGTGCATGCCGTGGATGACCGAGCCCGAACCGAGGAACAACAGCGCCTTGAAGAATGCGTGGGTGACCATGTGGAAGATCGCGGCCACGTAGGCACCCGAGCCGACAGCCAGGAACATGAAGCCCAACTGGCTCACGGTGGAATAGGCCAACACCTTCTTGATGTCGTTCTGCGCCACGGCAATGGTGGCGGCGAACAACGCGGTGGCCACACCGACGATCGCGATGAGTGTGGGCGCCCAGTCGTACGCCACCTCGATCACCGGATTCACGCGCGTCATGAGGAAGACACCCGCCGTGACCATGGTGGCGGCGTGTATGAGAGCCGACACCGGAGTGGGGCCTTCCATCGCGTCGGGCAACCAGATGTACAGCGGCAACTGGGCGCTCTTGCCGCAGGCGCCGATGAACAGCATGAGCGCGATCGCGGTAGCCGTGACCCCGGAGATGATTCCTTCTTCGGCGGCGTGGTTGATCCCCTCGTAACTGAGGGTGCCGGCCGCGCCGAAGGCGAGGAACATGCCCATCATCACGCCCCAGTCGCCAACGCGGTTGGTGACGAACGCCTTCTTACCGGCCGTGGCCGCACTTTCGCGCGTGTGCCAGAACGAGATGAGGAAGTACGAACAGGTGCCCACACCTTCCCAACCGAGGAAGGTGACGAGCAGGTTCTCGCCCATCACCAGCATGAGCATCGAGAACACGAAGAGGTTCAGGTACAAGAAGAACTTCGAGAACTTGGGGTCCCCGTGCATGTAGCCGGTCGCGTACAGGTGGATCAGCGAACCGATCCCGGTCACGAAGAGAACCATCGTGATGCTGAGCGGGTCGGCGAGGAAAGCCAGGTCGACCTTCAGCGATCCGACCGGAACCCACGAGAAGAGCGATTGAACGTGGTGACGCTCTTCTTCCGGATTGTTGAGCAGATCGAAGAACACTCCGGCTGCCACGACGAACGATCCGGCCACCATCGCGGTGGCGAGGTAGCCCGCCTTCGGTTCGCCGAGCAGACGACCGAACACGAGAATGATGAGGAAGCCCGCCAACGGGAGAGCCGGGATGAGCCACAGCAAGTCGAGCATGGTCAGCCCTTCAACTCCGCGATGTCGTCAGCCGTCGCACCGGGGCGGCGGCGCATGATCGACACGATGATTCCGAGACCCACCACGACTTCGGCCGCCGCCACCACCATCACGAAGAACACGGTGGTCTGACCGCCGATGTCACCCAGGCGCTTGGCCAGCGCCACGAAGCTGAGGTTGACGGCGTTGAGCATCAGTTCGATGCACATGAACATCACGAGCGGATTGCGACGAACCAGCACACCGACGGCGCCGATACCGAAGAGCACGGCTCCGAGCACGAGGTACCACGTGGTGGTGGGAGTGGCGGCGAGCAGACTCACGACTCACCCTTCCCCGACTTGATCCGGCGCGTCAGCATGACGGTCCCGACCACGGCCACCACAAGGAGGACCGAGGTGAGCTCGAATGCGACCACGTAGTCACCGAACACGCTGCGTGCGATCTGACGAACGTTCGAGTCGTTGTCGCCCGTGACGGTGGGGATCTCGAGGCCGTTACCGCGTCCGATCGCATCACGCGACGACGACACCGCGGCCGTGACCAGACCGATCACACCGACGCCGACCACCAGGGCCATGGGACGCTGGACCTTGAACGGTTCGATGGAGATGTCTTCGGTGCGATCGACGCCGAGCAACATGATCACGAACAAGAAGAGCACGACGATCGCGCCGGCGTACACGATCACCTGCACGGCAGCGAGGAAGTGGGCTTCCAACGCCACGAAATGAACGGCCACACCGAACAGAGTGAGAACGAGGCTGAGGGCCGCGTGCACCGGGTTGGGGCGCAAGATCACACCGAGCGCGCCGACGATCACCATCGCCGCGGCGATCACGAAGACGACGAGTTCCATCAGTGATCGGCCTTCGCTGCCGACTGGCTGGAGTCGCGCTTGATCTGATCGGGTTCGGGGGCGCGAACGCCGTATCCGAGTTCGCCGCTCCAGCCCACCACACCTTCGAACGTGGCGTCACCCGACGGTGCGGTGGCCCGCACCCAGCCGGACGTCAGGAGATCTTCACCTTCGCGCCAGTCCTCCCACGGCATGTGCTTCGGCTTGCCGTCGTCACCGACGAGAAGTTCGGACTTGGTGTAGATGGCATCGCGCCGATTGGTGAACGAGAACTCGAACAACTTGGTCTCGGTGATGGCCTCGGTGGGGCACGCCTCCACGCACAGGTCGCAGTGAATGCACCGCAGGTAATTGATCTCGTACACGAAACCGAACCGTTCGCCCGGTGACGTCGGGTTGTCGGGATCGTTGTCGGCACCGCGAACGTAAATGCACTTGGCCGGGCACACACCCGCGCACAGTTCGCAGCCGATGCACTTCTCCATTCCGTCCTCGTACCGATTGAGGACGTGGCGACCGTGCAGACGCTCGGGCTTGGGCGCCTTCTCGTCACGCTGCGGCTTACCGCGCTTGAGCTCGCGACCGCCGGAGTATTCGCGGGTCACGCGATTGCGTCGGCCCACCTGACGAAGGGTGATGAGGAATCCACCGAGGTAACCCATCAGAACGTGGCCCCCTCTCGTTCGCGATTGGCTCGGCTGACCTTCATGGCCACGGAGATGAGGCCCGCGCACACGATCAGAACGATCGCGCTCACGATGGCCACCACCGCTTGGTTCCAGTCCTGGTCGCGGCCGAGGCGCAACGCCGCCATCAACATGAACCAGCCGAGCGACATCGGGATCAGGATCTTCCAACCGAGGTCCATGAGTTGGTCGTAACGGAACCGCGGCAACGTGGCGCGGAACCACACGTACACATAGAGGAACAACAGCACCTTGGCGATGAACCAGATGGTTCCCTCGATGGCACCCGGGATGACGGGAATGTCGAACAGTCCCTGCGGTCCGCCCCAGAAAAGAGTGACGATGATGCCGCTCATGGTGACGGTGTTCATGAATTCGGCCAGGAAGAAGAGGCCGAAGCGAATACTGGAGTACTCGGTGTTGAAACCACCGACGAGTTCTTGTTCGGCTTCGACGAGGTCGAACGGCGGCCGGTTGAGTTCGGCCGTGGCCGCCAACAAGAAGATGATGAACGGAACCACACCCGTGGAGACCACGTGCCAGTTGGCGAAGCCGTCCTGATTGGCCACGATGCCACTGGTGGACAACGTGCCAGCGAGCAAGAGCACCGTGGCGATGCTCAGACCGAGTGCCGCTTCGTACGACACCATCTGGGCCGAGGCGCGAACCGAACCGAGCAGCGGATACTTCGATCCACTCGACCAGCCAGCGAGCATGATGCCGTACACCGCGATCGACGACAGCGCGAGAACCAACAAGATGCCAACCGGCGGATCGGCCAGCTGAACACGCGTCTGCTCACCGAACCAGGTGACGATGCCGTTCTTGCCGTCGCTGAAGTCGCCACCGAGCGGAATGACCGACCACACGAGGAACGCCGGCACGAACGCCAGGTACGGCGCCAACTTGAAGACGAAGCGATCGGCGCGATCGGGCAAGAGGTCTTCTTTGAAGAACAACTTGATGCCGTCAGCGAGAGTTTGCAGAAGACCCCACGGGCCGGCCTTGTTGGGACCGATGCGGTTCTGCATGCCGGCGATCGCCTTGCGCTCGAACCACACCATGAACATGGTCACGAGGAGACCGATGGCGAAGATCGCCACGACCTTCAGGATGATGATGAGGAGCGGTGTCCAGAGAAGATCGCCGATGGCGAGCGGATCGAGAGCGAGCAAGCGAACCATCAGATGTTCTCCAGTCGCACGTCGTTCACGAGCGCCGAGGCGTCGATGAGTTCGCCCACTTTGCCACCGGGCTGGTTGAACGGGACCCACGCGGTGCCACGGTGCACCGAGGCATCGGCCTCGACCCGCATGACCACACTCGTGCGCGCACCGATGGCCTTCACGTTCGAACCGGCCGGGGCACCCAGTCGATCGAGATCGAGGGGATGCAAGTAGATCGCTGCACCGGGTGCCAACGAGGCCAACGACGGCGAGTTGGCCACGTTCTGACCCGCGTCGTACAGCTTGCGGCTGACGACGAGGCGATACGAGAAGCCAGCGCGCTCGGGAACCTCGGGCACAGGCGCCGCGATCGGCGCCGAACCCACGTGAGCGAGGAGCACACCGTCGGGCGATGCCTTGAGTGCGGCCCGATCGATCGGACGGAACGCCGACTGAGTGCTCACCATCTGTTCGAAGACGTCGTGCACCGATCCGACTCCGAGGTCGATGTCGAGGAGATCGGCCAGTTCGACCGCGACCATCCAGTCGGGGCGCGAGGTGCCGCGGGTCGTGACCTTGCGCGACAACTGCGAGACACGACCTTCGAGATTGGTCGTGGTGCCATCCTTCTCGCCGAATGCCGCAGCAGGTAGCACGATCTGCGCTTGGCTCGACGACGAGGTCATGAACGTGTCGAGGCTCACGATGTTGGGAACGCCGGAGAGCGCACGGCGTGCGAGATCGGCATCGGGGAAATCGGCCAGCGGATCGGAACCCACCAAGACGAGACAGTTGATCTTGCCGGCGGCGGCGCGTTCGAGAATCTCGACGGATGAACCCGAACCGAGACCAGCCGACAACGCACCGCGCACGTTGCCACGGCGCAGCACCGGCAGCACCTTGGCGTTGGGGACGAGTTCCATCACGGCAGCCAGAGCCGACATGGTGAACTCGGACGACTCGGCGAGATTTCCACGGCCCACCACCACGACGACCGAGCCCTTGCCGAGTTGGCTCACGACAGCGGTTTCGGTGAGCGTCGAACGCACCGCGGCGACCTGCTGACCCGGCTCGTGACCGGTGTGCTTCCAGGCGTACCGCGTGAGTCCCGATTCCTTGGAACCGAACTCGACGATCTTCGAGCGCTTCTTCTCGGATGCATCACGTAGACGCAGGTGAAGAACGGGCAACTCTTCTTTCAGATCGGGGCCGAGCAGGATGACAGTGGACGCGTTGGCCGCTTCGTCGATGGTGGCCTGCGGATACGCGTACACCACCGACGGCAGACCGTCGCCGAGTTGAGCGTCGACATTCGACGTACCGAGCGCGCGAGCCAAACGCGACCACGCGTAGGCGTCTTCGTTGGTGCCACGTGCTCCACCGAGGATGGCCACGCTCCCGGCACCACCGTCGCGCAGGGCCGACGACACGAGTTCGGCAGCAGCGCGCAACGCCGTCGACCAATCGGTTTCGACGAACTTTCCGTCACGCTTGACGAGCGGCTGGTCGAGACGCGCGTCGGACGCGACGGCCTCGAAATTGAACCGCCCCTTGTCGCACAGCCAACTCCAGTTGACGGGATCGCTGTCGACACCTTGGTAGCGCAGCAACTGATCGCGACTCGACTCGACCGTGATACGACAACCAACCGAGCACGTGGTGCAGGTGCTCTCCACCTTCTCGAGATCCCACGGACGCGCCTTGAAGCGATAGGGCTTGGCCGTGAGAGCACCGACCGGGCAGATCTGCACGGTATTGCCCGAGAAGTAGCTGCTGAACGGCTCGTCGGGGAACGTGAGCACCTGAGTGTTGTTGCCACGCGACGTGAAGTGAATGAGGGCGTCGCCGGCCACTTCGTCGGCGAAGCGTGTGCAGCGATCGCACAGAATGCACCGCTCGCGGTCGAGCAGAACGATGTCGCTGATCGGAATCGGCTTCTCGTAGTGGCGCTTCTCTTCGACGAAACGACTCTCACCCGGACCGTGGCTGAACGCCTGATCTTGCAGCGGACACTCGCCACCCTTGTCGCACACCGGACAGTCGAGCGGATGATTGGCGAGCAGCAACTCGAGAATGCCCTCGTGAGCACGCTTCACCTGCGGGGTGTCGGTACGCACCACTTGTCCATCCGCCACCGGCGTCATGCACGACACCACCATCATGGGTCCGCGCGGACCTTCGACTTCCACGAGACACTGGCGGCACATGCCGACCGGGCTCATGCGCGGGTGGTAACAGAAACGCGGGATGTAATCACCGCTGCGATCGGCCGCGGCGATGATGAGCTCACCCTTGCGAGCGACCACCGAACGACCGTTGATGGACATCGTGACGGCGTTGGGATCGACGGGCGGCTGATTCTCGTCGCTCGTCACGTTGGTCTCGGTGGAGGTCATGACACCGACCCCGACACCGGAATACGGGTGCGCTTGGTGACGCGCGCTTCGAATTCGCTCCGGAACAACGTGAGGGCCGAGTGGACCGGCGCGTAAGCCGACGGGCCGACGAAGCAGATGGTGTTCATGCGATACGGGAACGGCACCGCCGACAATCCGAGCTCGGAACTCGATGCGTGCGGGAAAGCACCCGGGCAGATGGACTCGCCCACTTCGAGCAACTGGTCGAGGTCGGCATCGGTGCCCTTGCCGTCGACGATGCGCGACAGGATTCGCTCGAGCCAGGTTCCGCCCTCACGACACGGCGTGCACTTGCCGCACGACTCGTGAGCGTAGAAGCGCGTGAGTGTGAGCGCGGCGCGCGGGATGTCGGTGGTGTGATCCATCACCATGACCGCACCCGACCCGAGCATCGAGCCGGCTGGACCGACCTGGCTGGCCTCGAAAGGCAGATCGAGTTGCTCGGGAGTGAACCACGGAGCCGAACCGCCACCAGGCACGAAAGCCTTGAGTTGATTGTCGTTTCGAATGCCCTGACAGAACTCGTCACCGTAGAGAAGATCGCGGAACGTGGTGGTTCCGTTGATGATCTCGTACACACCTGGACGCTTCACGTGTCCGGACACCGCGACCATGCGCGTACCGGGCGATGTCTTGGTGCCGATCGCGGTGTACGCCTCGGCACCGTTGACGAGCAACCACGGGAGATTGGCGAGGGTCTCGACGTTGTTGACGATGGTGGGCTGACCGTACAGACCGATGGCAGCCGGGAAGTACGGAGGCTTCAGCCGCGGCATACCGCGATTTCCTTCGAGACTTTCGATGAGCGCAGTTTCTTCACCCACGACATAGGCGCCAGCACCCCAGTGCAACACGATGTCGACCGAGAAGCGGCTACCCATGATGTTCTTGCCGACGTAGCCCGCGGCGTAGGCCTCGTTCAACGCGGTGGCCACACGCTCTTGGGCCACGGCCATTTCTCCACGGATGTAGAGGAAGCACTGCGACAGTCCGGCGGCGTAACACGCGATCAGACATCCTTCGATGAGCTGATGCGGATCGCGCTCCATGAGCAGGCGGTCCTTGTAGGTACCGGGCTCGCTCTCGTCGCCGTTGACCACGAGATACCGCGGCCACTTGCCCTGCGGGGTGAGACCCCACTTGGTCCCGGCCGGGAAGCCGGCACCACCACGACCGAGCACCGTGGCGTTCTTGACTTCGTCGTGAACGTCGGTGGGCGTGCGACCGAGCGCCTTCTTCAGACCCTGATAGCCACCGGTCGCGAGATAACGCTCGAGAGTGAACGAGTCGTCGTACTGGAATCGTGAGGTGACGATCTGCGGACGGTCACCCGCGATGAATCCGGGTGCGTGCGGATAGGAGGTCACAACGCCGCCTTTCCGTCGAACCAGGACGGGCCATCGGACACGTCTTCGGGAGCAACCGCACCCACCACACGATCGGCGGCCACGCGCTGACGAACACGAGCCACCGTGCCGTGCGGCGGAATCTCTCCGTCGAGACGGCCGGCGCGCAAGTCGTCGACGAGTTGGTCGAACGATTCGTTGGTGACGCGGAAGCGATAGCGATAGTTGACCTGCAGACACGGTGCCTCGGTGCAGGCGGCCTGACACTCGGCCCTCTCCAGAGTGATGAGTCCGTCGTCGGTGGTGCCACCCAATTTCACGTCGAGCGCGTGCTCGGCGTGATGGATGAGCTCGTCGGCACCCATGAGCGCGCACGACATGGTTCCGCAGATGTTCACGAGGTACTTGCCGACCGGCTCGAACTTGAACATCTCGTAGAACGACGCGGTACCGAACACTTCGGCCGAGGTGGCGCCCACCAGTTCGCCGATGTGCACCATGGCATCGTTGGAGACGTAGCCATCCTGTTGCTGGGCGAGATGCAACAACGGAATGGTGGCCGAACGCGAACGCGGGTAGCGCGCAATGATTTCACGCGCCAAACGGACATTTTCTTCGGTCAAGCGGGCCATCAGCGATCGACGTCTCCGAGAACGGGGTCGACCGACGATATGACGGCGACGGCGTCGGCGACCAAACCGCCCCGCATCATGTGCGGAAGGGCCTGGATGTTGACGAAACTCGGGGCGCGCATGTGGATGCGGTAGGGCTTGGGGCCACCGTCGCTCACGATGTAGCAGCCGATCTCGCCCCGCGGACTCTCGATGCCCACGTACGCCTCGCCCTCGGGAACCTTGAAACCCTCGGTGAAGATCTTGAAGTGGTGGATGAGGGCTTCCATCGACTCGTCGATACGACCACGCGGCGGCGGTGTGACCTTCTTGTTCTGGATCCGGTAGTCGCCCGACGGCATGCGATCGAGGATCTGGCGCACGATCTTCATCGACTCGCGCACTTCGTTGAGCCGGATCGCGTAACGGTCGAACGCGTCTCCGTACGAGCCGACGATCACGTCGAACTCCATCTCGTCGTACTTCATGTAGGGCATGTCGCGACGGAGATCCCACGGGACGCCGGTGGACCGAAGGATCGGACCGCTGGTCCCGAGGGCCAGGGCCTCGCTCGCGGTGATGACACCGACACCTTGTAGACGCTCGCGCCAGATGGGCTGGTTGGTCATGAGGATGTCGTATTCCTCGAGACGCGGCGGGAGCATGTCGAGAATGTCGAGAACATCGTCGCGCCAACCCGGCGGCAGATCGGCCGCGAGTCCGCCGGGGCGAATGAAGTTGTGGTTCATGCGCAGACCGGTGACCTTCTGGAAGAAGCGCAACACCTCTTCGCGCTCGCGCCATCCGTACAACATCATCGACACCGCACCGATGTCCATGCCGTTGGTGGCGAGGAAGAGCAAGTGGCTGCTCATGCGATTGAGTTCGGACAGGAGCATGCGCATCCAGACGGCGCGCTCGGGAATGTCGTCCTCGATACCGAGCAACCGCTCGACGGCCATGGAGAACACCAGCTCGTTGTTGAGCGGGCTCAGGTAGTCCATGCGAGTGACGTTGGTGCCGCCCTGGAGATAGGTGAGATCTTCACCGGTCTTCTCCATACCGGTGTGCAGGTAGCCGATGATGGGCTTGCAGCGCAGAACGGTCTCGCCCTGGAGTTCGAGCATGAGACGCAGCACACCGTGAGTACTCGGGTGCTGCGGACCCATGTTGATGATCATCGTCTGGTCTTCGTCGGAGTCGACCGGCAACTGACCGAGCTGGGCCGCCTCGGCCTCGCTCAGACGCAACACCGCGCCGACTTCACGCATGAGTTCGCGGGCCCCGATCTCGCTTCGGGGCTTCATCTCCTGTCCGCCTTCGCTGGTCTGGCGGATGTTCTCGACGGCGGTCACGAGTTGGCTCCCTTGAACTGAACGGGAATGCGACCGACCGCGTAGTCCTTGCGAAGGGGATGACCTTCCCAGTCTTCGGGCATCAAGATGCGCGTGAGATCGGGGTGGCCATCGAAGCGAATGCCGAACATGTCGAAGACTTCGCGCTCCATGGCTTCGGTGCCCGGCCACAGATCGAAAGCCGATGCGATGGTGGGATCGGATTCGGGCACCTGAACGCGAACGCGCAGGCGATCTTTGCTCGTGATCGAGATGAGGTTCACGACGACTTCGAAGCGTTCGGCCTCGACGCCAGCCGGAAGTTCGCGGCCGGGATGAGTGAGATAGTCGACCGCGGTGAGGTCGGTGCACATCGTGAAGCCGTCATCGAGCAACTTCTTGAGAAGAGCGACATAGGTCTGACGACTCGGATGCACGACCTTCTGGCCGCGCGACCACGACACCGGTGAACCGTGGAGCAACTCGGACTCGGTCATGCCGACGCTCCCTGGCGCGACGGCATCAACGACACCGGCTGAGCGGCCGGGATCTCGGTGATGTGGATGTTCGCACCCGCACCCGATTCGGAACGACGACGCATGATCTCACCGTCTTCGATCTTCTGGTGCAAGGTTTCGATCGCGTGGATGAGGGTCTCGGGCGTGGGCGGACAACCGGGCGCATACACGTCGACCGGTACAACCTGGTCGACACCTTGTACCACGGCGTAGTTGTTGAACATGCCGCCACTCGATGCGCACACGCCCATCGAGATGACCCACTTCGGTTCCATCATCTGGTCGTACACCTGACGAAGAACCGGAGCCATCTTCTGGCTGACGCGCCCGGCGACGATGAGAATGTCGGCCTGACGGGGCGAGGCACGGAACACTTCCATGCCGAACCGGGCGATGTCGTAGTGCGCACCGCCGGTACCCATCATTTCGATCGCGCAACAGGCCAGTCCGAACGTGGCACCCCAACTCGAGCGACTACGCGACCACTTGACGAGGTCTTCGATCTTGCCGGTGAGGAAGTTGTGCTGGATGCCACCAAGGCCATCGTCGAGCACATTGCGCACGAGACTCACGTTGTCGAACCTCCTGCTTCTTACGCTGCCTGCTCGGCGTCGAGACGGCCCTCGAGGCCGACACGACGGATCGTCGACGACGACGTGCGGTCACTGCTCACGGCGTCGGACAAGCGACGAGCGCGGGCAATCGGACCCCAATCGAGCGCACCACGAGCGATCACGTACACGAACGTCAAGAAGAACACGGAGCTGAACGCCAGCATCTCCCAGAACGCGAACGCGCCGAGCTCCTGGCGAGCCACGGCGAACGGATAGATGAACACGATTTCGATGTCGAACATGATGAACAACATCGCCACGATGTAGAAGCTCACCGGGAAGCGCTCGGGTGGTTCGCGGCTGGGAAGGATTCCGCATTCGTACGGCGCTTCCTTGGCCACCGAAGGACGACGCGGGGCCAACAAACGAGACGCGATGAAACTGAGTACCCCGAACAGCACCCCCACGATCAACAGAGCGACAACCGGAAGGTACTGACCCATGAACTACGCCTTGGCCGGAACGACGGCGCCGGTGTGCACGGCGAGGATCTTGTCGCGACGATGCAGCATCCAGCAACAGAGCAGGAAGATGATGGTGGAGCCGATGGTGATGAATGCCGCCGGCTGACGCTTCGAACCGAGGTCGCGGATCATCACCACGTACTGGTGCGGTTGCGACTCGTCGACGACCGGTCGAGACGGGGCGCGACCGGGTTCGACACGCTGCGGGATGACCGGAGCAATTTCGACGATCGCGTACTTCGGCTTGTGCAAGAACGCGGTGAAGTCGATCTCGTCGGTGATCTTGGGCCAACGATCGCCACCGCGCAGATACACCGCGGTCGCTTCGTACTCGCCCGCTGCGTACAGCTCGGCTTCGACCTGAATGATTTCGTCAGCGGCGGCGATGGCCTGACCACGACCGCGATCGTCTTCGGGCAACTTGGTCCAACCGCTCGAGACGAGTGCTTCGCGCGTCTGGTCGGCCACATCGACGAAGGATGCACCGGCATCGACCATCACGGGAGCGTCGAGGACCTCGGCATCGAGCAGGCGCGGACCTTCACGCACGATGGTGAACGGCTGAGCCGGTTCCCACGTGGGCATGCGTCCGGTGAGGCCGATTCCGTACGCCCACCAGATGGCACCCATGGACGCCATCCATCCGAACAATCCGGCAAAGGCGACGAGGAAGCCGAGGCGGATTCCCATGTTGGTGGCGAGCAGCAAGTACACGCTGCCGCACAACGCCACCACACCGATGATGACGGTGAGGAGACCGCGAAGTTCGGGCTCCCAGCCGATGCTCAGAAGTGCACTCACAATTCGCTCCGTACGTAGTTGACGACTTCACGAATCTGGGCGTCGGTGAGCAGACTGCCGAAGCCGGGCATACGACCGCTGCCCTGACCCTGCACGCCGTACTTGGCGCCGTAGACCGAACCGGCCTTGATGAAGTCGATCATTTCTTGTTCGGTGGCGAAGTGCGAGTTGGTCGCGCCACCGGTGAGGTTCCAACCGAACGCACCGGCACCGGTCTGGCCGGGTTCGCCCCAACTCCAGCCGGGGGTGTGGCAGCGGGCGCAGCTGAACGCACCCGAACCGAGGTCGAGATTGAAGAGCGCTTCACCGACGCTGTCATAGGTTCCGTCTTCGACCAACTGCTCGGCCGCGGCCTGGATCTTGTCTTGTTCGGCCACCGGCAGGTGTCCGCCTTCGCAGGCCCGTGCGTCGGCTTCGGGATCGATGCAATTCTCACGCGGAATCTGAATGCTCTTCATGTACGCGATGAGGTTGTTGATCTGCTGCTCGTTCATCGGGCCACCGCCCTTCACTCCCCACGGTGACATGGGCGAGAACGGGCGGCCGTACTCGAGAATGAAACGAATCTCGTCTTCGCTGAAGCGGTAGAAGATGGTGTTGAGAGCCGGAGCCTTCCACGACACGGCCTTCACTTCGCCTGTCTTGCTGTCGGTGACCGTGTACGGAGCCACACCGCCGGTGGCGTTCATGCCACCGTGACAACCTGCGCAGTTGAAGCCGCCGTCAGCAGTGGCCGCGAACAACTGGCCTCCCCAACTCGCGAATCGATTCTGATAACCCACTTCGGCGCCCGACTGACGAGCCGGCTCGAACAACCAGTACACCGGCAGACCGATCGTGATGGTGGCGAGCATGATCACGCCGAGGAACTGCATCCGCTCGAGACGACGACCTTCGAGTTCCTCGTCGTCGTAGTACGGCTTGCGGTTGGCGGCCAGTTCGATCTCGGAGCCGATCTCCTTGCGACCAGCGGCCCAGTTGAAGACGGCGTAGACGATCCAGGCCGCCGAGACGGCAATGGCGATGAGGATCGCGATGGTGGTGGAAGCGAGAGCGATCATGCTCAGTGTCCCCCTCCACCGGTGATGCAGTGCGGGCCTTCGGCTTCTTGACCGGTGGTGTTCACACCGATGGCCGGACCGTTGAACACCTTGCCGGTGTCGACGATGATGCTGCCGTTGCTGACCGACACACCGAAGCGGTCCATACCGCGCGGGGCCGGACCGGCCTTCTTCTCACCGACGCGGTTGTACTGCGAACCGTGGCACGGGCACTCGAACCACTGCGAGCTCTTGCACTCAGGAACACGACAGCCGAGGTGCGGGCACTTCTGATACAGCGCGACGACTCCAGCTTCCATGCCCGCGAGCACCGACGGCTGCGTGGCATACGCGGCGCGCGCCTTGGGCAGAGCGTCGGCGGGATACGCGGTGAGCCACGTACGGGCCTCGGGCTTGTACACGAAACCCTTCTCGCTACGAATCTGCACGATGAGATCGTCGAGACGACCGACGTTGACCTTCGATCCGAATCCGCCACCAGCACGCGGCCACAGGAATGCCACGACGGCGACACCGAAGGCGCCGATGCTCGCACTCATCATGGTGACGGCGGCGCGGTTGAAGAACTGACGACGCGACACGGCGACCGCTTCGGCGTCGGGTGCCTGCCAGGCGACCGGTGCGACTTCGTTGGCCTTCTCGATCGCTGTGGAACGAGCCTGCACTTCGGCCTTCTCGTACACGGCGCCCGCGACAGGAGCCTCGGCCTTGGTGGACTTGTCGCGCTTCACCGTTTCACGGGCGAGCGCACCGGCACCGCGAACATCGGAACGGCGAGCCGACGTCACGAGGACGATGGCGGCCAACACCACGATGGCGGCGATCGCAATGGCGATAGTTGCTGCTGAGCTCATGTGATCGGTTACCTCACAACTCGAAGAAGAGACCGTCTCGCCAAGGGAAGACGAAGTTGAAGCCAGGGCCACGGAAGAACGAACCGATGATCACGAGCACGGCCCAGAACATGAGGTGCACGGTCATCAACGAGGTTGCGAACTTACGATCTTCGGGCTTGTTGGACGGGTTGCGATCGATGTACGGCGCGAGGATGAGCGCGAACAAAGCGATACCCGGGATGGTCACACCAGCGACCATGGGGTGGAACATCGTGAGCAGTTCCTGCAGACCGAGGAAGTACCACGGGGCCTTCGACGGGTTGGGCGTCTGGTTGGGGTTGGCCAACTGCAGCAGCGGAGCGTTCACGAAGATGGAGAAGAAGAACAAGAACGCGGTGCACGCGAGAGCGGCCACGAACTCGACGGCGAGCAGGTGCGGCCACGTGTGGACCTTGTCGACCGGTGTGGCCTTCACGTCCTGAATCGATCCGGACTTCACGACGGTGAGCAGACGCTGCGTGTGGCCGCCGGGTCCGGCGCCCACCGGAACGCCTCCGCCCACGGGTGCGGCCGCAACGACGGCAGCAGCCTTCTCGGCCACGGCCACGGCGCCACCGGCACCCTTGTCCTTGGCGGCGCGGCTGCGCTCGAGCAAGTGCTCGGGAATGCGCGAGTCACCGCCATCCGACGACGACGCCGCGGCGCCACCTTCGGATGCCGCCTTCTCACGAGCGGCTTGCGCTCGCTTCAGGAGGTGTTCGGGAATCTCAGTCATGTCGATGAATCCTTTCGGCGCCCGATCACAGCGGCCCGGAGATGCCGCCGTCCTTGCGGACACGCCAGAAGTGGATGGCCATGAAGATCACGATGACGAACGGCAGCATCAGCACGTGCAGCACGTACCAACGCAGCAGAGTTTCGGAGCCGATTTCGACACCGCCGAGCAAGACGAATCTCACCTGCGATCCGAACACCGGTGTGTAACCCATCATGTTCGTACCCACGGCGACGGCCCACATGGCCAACTGGTCCCACGGGAGCAGGTAGCCGGTGAACGAGAGCAACAGGGTGAGCGTCAGCAACACGACGCCGATCACCCAGTTGAACTCACGCGGGGGCTTGTACGCACCGTGATAGAAGACGCGCGCCATGTGCAAGAACACGGTGAGCACCATCAGGTGAGCGCCCCAACGATGCATGTTTCTCACCAAGAGACCGAAAGCGACCGAGGTCTGCAGACTCTTGATGTCGTTCCAGGCCGCCGTTGCTTCGGGTCGGTAGAAGAACATCAAGAAGATGCCGGTGACGGTGAGAAGAATGAAGAGGAAGAACGAGAGCCCGCCGAGGCAGAGCGTGTAGCTCACCTTCACCGCGTGACGCTTCACCTTCACCGGGTGCAAGTGGTAGAGCACCGAGTTCATGATCACGTACGAACGGTTACGCGGGCTGTCGCTGTAGCCCTTGCGGAAGATGGAGCCCGGACGGAAGATCGAGTTCCAGGCCTGGCTGCCCTGCACTGATTCGATCGTCTTGTTCAGACGCTCTTTGGCAGTCGGGCGGGGGTTGTCGATGACCTTGGCCATGTGTGTCTCCTAGAAACGCATTCCGTAGGCGTATCCGTGGTTGTTGGTTCGCGCGTGCGTGTCGCCGGTGGCGAGAGCAGCGCCAGCCTTTCCGAGGATGATGACCCCGGTCGGGCAGCGATCGACGCAGAGTGCGCAACGCGTGCACACGTCGTCGTCGATGATGAAGATCACGTTGTCGTTGGGGTCGAGACCCGGCTTCTCGGTACCGACCGCTTCGGCCACCGCATCGGGTTGCACCATGTGGATGCACTTCCACGGACAGATGTCGACGCAGCCCTCGCACATGATGCA